>NZ_JBVJOL010000002.1:0-161839 GCF_055583185.1 Streptomyces sp. NPDC104814
CCGCTACGACAAACGCGCCCGCCACTACCAAGCCATGGTCACCCTCGCCTGCCTCCTGCTCTGGCTGCCCTGACTTTGCGGACACGACCTAGGGGGTGTCTCGTCGATCACGCCGGGCTCGCGACGCCTGGTGCCGCACCTCGCCGCGTTGTCGTCAGTCGCCGATGCTCCGCATCGACTCCCTCCTCCGCCTTGCGATGCACGGCACCAGACGCCGCTCCCTGATCCGGCCTGATCGACGAGACACCCCCTAGCGCTCCGCTTCTCCTACGCGGTCCGCGAGGCTCAGCCCTTCAGCTCGGCCGCCACCAGCTCCGCGATCTGCACCGCGTTCAGCGCGGCGCCCTTGCGGAGGTTGTCGTTGGAGATGAACAGGGCGAGGCCGTTGTCGACGGTCTCGTCCTTGCGGACACGGCCCACGTAGGAGGGGTCCTTGCCGGCCGCCTGCAGCGGGGTGGGGATGTCGGAGAGCTCGACACCCGGGGCGTCCTTGAGCAGCTCGACCGCGCGCTCCGGGCTGATCGGACGGGCGAAGCGGGCGTTGACCTGCAGGGAGTGGCCCGAGAAGACGGGGACGCGCACGCAGGTGCCGGAGACCTTCAGCTCGGGGATCTCCAGGATCTTGCGGGACTCGTTGCGCAGCTTCTGCTCCTCGTCGGTCTCGTTCAGACCGTCGTCGACGAGGTTGCCGGCGAAGGGCAGCACGTTGAACGCGATGGGGCGCTTGTAGACACCGGGCTCGGGGAAGTCGACGGCCTCACCGTCGTGGGTGAGCCGGTCGGCGTCGGCGATCACCTTCTGCGCCTGGCCGTGCAGCTCGGCCACGCCCGCGACACCGGAACCGGACACCGCCTGGTAGGTGGCGACGATCAGCGCCTCGAGGCCGGCCTCGGCGTGCAGCGGACGCAGCACCGGCATGGCGGCCATGGTGGTGCAGTTCGGGTTGGCGATGATGCCCTTGGGGCGGTTCTTCAGCGCGTGCGGGTTGACCTCGGCGACGACCAGCGGGACCTCGGGGTCCTTGCGCCAGGCGGAGGAGTTGTCGATCACGACGGCACCCTGGGAGGCGACCTTCTCGGCCAGCGCCTTGGAGGTCGCGCCGCCCGCGGAGAAGAGCACGATGTCCAGGCCGCTGTAGTCGGCGGTGGAGGCGTCCTCGACCGTGATGCCGTCGACGACCGAGCCGGCCGAGCGGGCCGAGGCGAACAGGCGCAGCTCGGTCAGGGGGAAGTTCCGCTCCTTGAGGATCCTGCGCATGACCGTGCCGACCTGCCCGGTGGCTCCGACGATTCCGACCCTCACGGCGACTCCCTGTCTCTCACACTTGGCCGAGGCTCATGTGGCCGAGGCCTTTCCATGATGCGGCCGACCCCGGTCCGCCTGTCCAATTCTTTGGGCGGTGTGCCCGCGGAATGGGACGCCCCGGCCCCGTGAAAGGTTCCGGACATTCGGCGTCCACCCCGGCTGAGCTGGAGAAATTCATTCCGCGGGCTTCCCGCACCGCAAGCTCGCCTGCCCATCGCGCCCTCGCCCACACGGAGTGTGACGTACGCCTCGCCGGTGCCGTGGGGTGCGGGCCGAACGTTCCTGTGGGCCGCGGCGTCGTAGGAGCGACAGGGTGAGGGGGTGGCTCGTGCTGCGCAGAAGGGCCCGGCGCGGCCGGGGGACGAACGCCGGGGACGACCCGCTGGACGCGGCCCAGGAGCGCCGGGTGCGGGCGGTGCTCGCGCTCGGCGGAGTGCCGCAGGCGGACCTGCCGGACGGGGTGCAGCAGGTGCGCCTGCGGCTGCTGGAACGCGCCGCCAAGGGTGAGGAGAGCCCGCGGGACGTCTCCGCGTGGGCGGCGGTCGTCGCCTCGAACCTGGCCATGGACTGGCACCGTGCCCGCCGCCGCCAGGAACGCCTCGGCGAGCGCCTGGCCGCGCTGCGGGAGCCCTCCGGGGACGGCGAGGAGTCCCGTGTGCTCTCCCTCGCCGTCGCCCGCGGCCTGGACGAGCTGCCCGACGCCCACCGGCAGGTCCTCGTGCTGCGCTTCTACGGCGACCTGCCGGTGCGCACCATCGCCGAGCAGCTCGGCATCCCGGAGGGCACCGTCAAGAGCCGCCTGCACACGGCGGTACGCGCGCTGCGGGCGCGCCTGCACGAGGACGAGGTGGTGTGACATGCCCGCCGACAACGACGGCCTGGATCCCCTGATGGCGGTACTCACCGGCGAACCGCTCCCCGAGGAGGCCCGCCGCGATCCGTCCCTCCTGGCCGAGTACCGCGCCGCCGAGGCCGACGTCACCCTGCTGCGCACCCACCTGACCCACCTCGCCGACACCCTGGCCGACGCCGCACCACCCACCCTCTCGGCCGACGGCGTACAGCCCACCCTTTCGGCCGACGGCGCCGGCAGCTCACCCAGGGGCGCGGGGAACTGCGCGACCAGCCACGACGGACCCGCGGACGAAGACCGCGCCCGGCACGGCGGCACGCCGCCCACCGCCGCCGGGAACCGCGGCCCCGGCCGGGCGCCGAGGCGCCCCCGCAGGGGCGCGGCGGCGCCGAGCCGCCCCCGCAGGCGCGCTCTCGCGCTCGGCGCGCTGGCCACGGCCGCCGTCGTCTCCGGCGCGCTCGGCCTGAGCTGGCTGGTCGCGCACTCGCCGGGCGGAAGCGTCACCGCGGACGGCGCCTCGTCCAAGGCGGACGCCTCGTCCAAGGCGGACGCCGGCGCCGGCGCGGACCGGCAGAGCGCCGCCGCGTACCTGGCCTGCGCCCGGCTGGTCGTCGAGGGCACGGTCACCGCCGTACAGCCCGGGGGCGGGGCCGGGCAGCAGCGGGTCACGCTGCACGTCACCCGCTCCTACAAGCCCGCCGGGGCCCCCGCCGCCGTCACCTTCACCTGGGAGGAGTTCCTCGGCCCCCGGCCCGCCAAGGGCGAGCACGCGCTGGTCGGCATCGCGCGCAACGCCGACGTGCCGGACACCTGGGTCGTCGACCCGCAGGAGCTGGCCCAGGAGCGCACCTGGCTGGGCGGCGGGCTGTCCGGCGCCACCGCCACGGCCTGCCCGTGACCCCGCGGCGAGCGGTACGGCGGCGGGCACGGCAAAGGGCGGGCGCCCGTTGCCGGACGCCCGCCCCACCGTCGTACGAACGACTACGACGTGACCTTCTCGATCTTGACGCTGCCGGTGCCCGCGGCCGTGCCGCGCGCGTCGACCAGCTGGACCCGGCCGAAGAACTCACGGCCCTCCGGCGCGGCCGCAGCGGCGGTCACCGTGGCGGAGACCGACGCGCTGTCGCCCGTGCCGAGCTTCACCGGCGCCGACCCGTCCACCGAGACGGTGCCGAGGGAGGCGGCGAAGAACACGTCACGGTAGTCGTAGGCGGTGGTGCCGGACGGCACCGAGTAGCCCGCGACCTCGATCGTGTAGGTGCCGGCGGCCGGCGACGGGATGGAGACCGCCTCCTCCGAGTCGCCGTCGGCGGACTGGCCGACGACCTTGCCGGAGGCGTCCTTGACCGTCAGGTCCAGGTCGGCCGAGGCGTCGGAGACCGAGCCGATGGCGACGTCCAGGGACTTCGCGCCCTCGGGGACGACGACCGTGGTGGTCTGCGTCTCGCCCTGCTTGATCGACGGGCGGGCGTTCTTCGCGGAGCCGAGCGGCCCGCCGACGAGCTTGCCCTCCAGCGCGGCGAACTTGTTGGTCACCTTCCAGGAGGCGGCGACCGGCGTGCCGACCTTGGCCTCGGGCACGGTGACCGTCTCCGGGTCGAAGGCGGCACCGAGGACGGCGACGTCCAGGGTGTAGGGGTTGTCGAGCAGCGGCGAGGTGCGGCGCGCCTCGACCTCGATCTCCCACACGCCCGGCTGCGGGTCGGCGTACGAGCGCACGTCCGGCTTGCAGCCGTTGCCGTCCAGGTAGTTGTTGTAGCAGTACGGCGTGGAGGTGTTGTCCACCGGCGTGCCGTAGGGGTGGATGGCGATGAAGCGGGTCTGGCTCTTGTCCTTCAGCCCGCCGATCGCCACCTCAAGGGACTTGGCGCCCTCGGGCACGGTCACGAAGTACGACTGGGTGCTGTTGCGCTGCACCGAGGAGGACTTGGTGACGGTGTAGGCGACCGGCGTCGAGACGACGACCGTCGACAGGATCTGCTTGTCGACGCCCTCCGTCTTCGGGTCGTCGACCTCCAGGATCGCGCTCTTGATGCCCGCGGACCTCGGCGCGGCCTCGACCTTCACGGTCACCGGCTGGTTCAGCGGCAGCTTCACCTCGTCGTCGCCCACGATCCTGAAGGTGTGGTCGGCGTTGTTCTCGAAGTGCAGCTCGTGCCGGAGCGCCTTGTCGGGGCCGGACGTACGGGTGATGGTGATGTCGTACGTCTTCTTCTGGCCGGCCTTCAGACCGCCCTCGCGGTCGTACAGACCGGTGCCGAAGCCGGGGGTCTTCAGGGCGTAGTCGATCGCCGTGTCGACCGGGGCCTTCACCGTGTAGTCGTGGGAGGCGGCGCCGTCCTTGATGGCGTCCCAGGCGTCCACGATGTTGATCAGGCCCGCGCCTTCCTCGTACGCCTGCGTGCCCTTGATGTGGTCGGCGGTCGAGGTGAGCGCCGTGCGCAGGACCGCCGGGGTGAGGTCGATGCCCTTCTGCTTGGCGGCGCTCAGCAGCAGCGCGCTCGCGCCCGCGGCCTGCGGGGAGGCCATCGAGGTGCCCTGCAGCATGGAGTAGCCGGCCGGCAGGGAGTAGCCCGCCTCGGCGACCGGGGAGCCCGGCAGCCAGGTCTGGGTGGTGTTGATGGCCGCGCCGGGCGCGGTCAGGGTCGGCGTGAACCCGCCGTCCTCACGCGGGCCGCGCGAGGAGAACGGCATCATCGCGTACTTCTTCTCCACGACCGAGCCGTAGTTGGCGGCCCAGGTCTCCTTGGAGATGGCCGCGCCGACCGAGATGACCTTGTCGGCCAGACCCGGGTCACCGATGGTGTTCGCACCGGGGCCGGAGTTGCCCGCGGAGATCACCAGCTGCACGCCGTAGGTGTCGATGAGGCGGGTGTACAGCTCGGCGCGCGCGTTGTTGCCGTCGTTGAGCGCCGGCAGACCGCCGATCGACATGTTGACGATGTCGACGCCGCGGTTGGCGACGAGGTCGATCATGCCCTCGGTGAGCGCGACGTTGGTGCAGCCGCCGCTCCAGGTGCAGGCGCGCGAGGAGACGATCTTCGCGCCGGGGGCGGCGCCGTTCATCTTCCCGCCGAACAGGCCGTTGGCGGCGGTGATGCCGGCGACGTGGGTGCCGTGCTCGGACTCGATCACGCCGATGTTGACGTAGTCGGCCTTGGCGCCGGAGGAGTTGTAGGTGACGTCCTTGCGGATCTCCACCACGAACGGCTGGCGCTCGACGACGTCCGTCGTCGGGTCGTCGGTGCCGAAGTACCCGATCTGGAAGCCGTCCTTGTACGGCTTCATCGGGGTGTCGTCGGTGAAGTCGTGGTTGTTGTTCAGGTCGACGCGGACCGTGCCGGCCGCCGCGTCGTACAGCAGACCCCAGGTGTCGGTGGTGTCGCCGTCGCGGTTCGCGTCGCCCTTGGCGTCACCACCGGCCGTCGCCGCCTCGCTGAACAGGTTGAACGCGTAGTTCCCGGCGGGCGCGGTCCAGGTCTGGCCGGCCGCCGTGAAGGTGGGGCCGCCGACCTTGGTGCTCATCCGGCGCCAGGTGCCGTCGCCGTCCACGACCGGGTCGGTCGCGGTGACCCAGTCGACGATCTTGCGCTCGCCGGTGGTGGTCTTCTGGAGCGCCGGGTGGCCGAGGTCGACGCCGGAGTCGAGGATGCCGATGGTGATGCCGCGGCCGTCCGCCTTCGGGTGGTCCTTGACGAAGTCGACGGCGCCCGTCTCGAAGGACGGGTTGTACGGGTTCTCGGCGGGCGTGTCCTTGCCCGGTCCCGGGTACTTCACCGTGCCCGCCGCGCCCTTGACGGACTGCCCGTCGGGCGCCGGGTCGTCGAGCGGGATCTCCTGCTTGAGGTCGATCGCGTGCACCGACGACAGCTTCGCGGCGGCGGCGATGGCCGCGTCCGCCTTGCCGGTCGGGACGGTGGCGCGGACGTAGCCCAGCTTGTCGTAGGTGCGGCCGACGAGACCGCCCTGGTCGTTCAGCTGGTCGGCGACCTGCTCGGTCTGGCCCGGCGCGGTCGCGATCATCATCGTGACCGTCTTGTCGCCGTCGGCCTTGGCCTCGGCGAGCCGGTCGGCGTCGTCGGCGCCGAGCTTGTCGTGCGCGGGCTTCACGCCCGGGTCGGCGGCGGCCGGGGCGCCTGCGGGGGCGCCGTCCGCGGCGAGCGCCAGGGGTATCGGCCCGGCGGCGCAGAGAGCGGCCACCACACCCGCGGCCACGGCGATGCGGGCCACGCGTCTGGTGCCGGGTATGGGGTCGCGCTGGGGGATGAGGGTCATCGGCATCCCTTGTCGGTAAAGGAGCGTGCGAGGACCGACCGGGACGGATCGGTCCAGGTCGTGGGTCGTCCGGAGTGCGATCCCGGATGATCGGACAGCTTTACGCAAGGTCCGATTGTTTGGGGAGAGTTGACCGAATCGAAATGGATGTATGGGGAAAACCCGCTATGGAGGACACAGGGTGCGACGGAAATCGAGGGTGGCGGCCTACGCCGTGTGCGTGCGCGACGGACAGCTGCTGCTGGCCCGTTCACCGGGCCTGGACGGCAGCCCCGAATGGGTGCTGCCGGGCGGCGGGGTGGAGCACGGCGAGGACCCGGCGGACGCCGTGGTGCGCGAACTCGCCGAGGAGACCGGCTACGACGTCGAGCCGACCGCCCTGCTCGGCGTGCACTCCTCCCACCGCGTCCTCCGCCGCCGCGGTCTGCGCCGCCCCGTCGACCACCACGGGCTGCGCCTGGTCTACGAGGCCCGGGTGACCGGCGGCGAGCTGTCCTTCGAGGTGAACGGCTCCACGGACATGGCCGCCTGGCACGACCTCGACGCGGTGCCCGGCCTGCCCCGGGCCCGGATGGTCGAGGTCGGCCTGCGGCTGTGGCGCGAACGGCCCCCCACAGGCAGGGTGTTCGTGCCCGTCGCCGGCAACGGCTGAAAGACGGTCAACCGTCCCGGGTCGCTCAACCCGCCGGCACGGCGGCCGGTCCCTCTTTCCGACCGGGTCATCACGGGGTGACCCGGCCACCACGAAGGGGGAAGACATGAGAGCACGTTCCGCTCTGGCCGGTACGGCGGCGGCCCTGCTGTCCCTGGCGCTCGCCGCGCCCGCGATGGCGGCGCCCACCGGCGGCGACCACCGCCACGACGCCACCCGCAGGGCCGTCGAGGCCCAGGTGGCGGCCGGCGTCCCGGGTGTCACCGTCACGGCCCGGGACGGGCGGCACACCTGGCAGACCACGGCGGGCGTCGGCGACCTGCGCACCGGCGCGCCGCGCTCGACGGCCGACCGCTACCGGGTCGGGTCCCTCACCAAGACGTTCGTCTCCACCGTGCTCCTGCAACTGGAGGCGGAGCGCCGCCTGTCGCTGGACGACAGCGTCGAGCACTGGCTGCCGGGCGTGCTCGACTCGAACGGCTACGACGGCTCGAAGATCACGCTGCGGATGCTGCTCAACCACACCAGCGGCCTGTTCAACTACACCCAGGACGACACCTTCGTCCGCACGTACTTCTCCAAGGACGGCTTCCTCGCCCACCGTTTCGACCGCGTGACGCCGCAGCAGCTCCTCGCGTTCGCCCTGGCGCACCGACCGGACTTCGCGCCGGGCGCCTCCTGGAACTACTCCAACACCAACTACCTGCTCGCCGCCCAGGTCGTCGAGAAGGTCACCGGCCGCCCCTACGGCGAGGAGATCCGCCGCCGCGTCATCGCCCCGCTGCACCTGACCGGCACCTCGGTGCCCGGCACCCGCCCGACCCTGCCGCAGCCCAGCAGCCGGGCCTACGGCAAGCTCGCCCGGGAGACGACCGGCCCGACGTACGACGTCACCGAGCTGAACCCGGCGCTGGCCTACGGCTCGGGCGAGATGGTCTCCGACTCCGCCGACCTGAGCCGCTTCGACCGGGCCCTGCTCGGCGGCGCGCTGCTCCCGCCGCGGCAGCTGAAGGAGATGAAGACGACGGTGGCGGTCGACGGCGCCCCGAACGCCCGCTACGGCCTCGCCCTGATCGACCGCGAACTGAGCTGCGGTGTGCACGTCTGGGGCCACGACGGCGGCATCCACGGCTCCACGTCGGTCGCCGTCACCACGGCCGACGGGCGTCACTCCCTGGCGTTCAACTTCAACGGCGACTGGACCGGCGACACCGACGCGGTCGTCGAGGCCGAGTTCTGCGGCTGACGCCACCCAGCGGGAGGGGCCGCCGGCTCCCCGCCGGCGGCCCCTCCCGTCCCCTCCTGACGCCCTGCACAGGTTCCCCAACTACCGCGGGAGTACCACCACATAGGCGGCCGGATCGCGGTCCGCCGCCGCCATCAGCGCCGTGCGGACCACCGTGGCCTGCTGCTGCGGCGCCTCCCGCAGCTTCTTCGGCGTCACATGGACGACCGTGATGCCGAGCCGCTCCAGCGTCTCCCGTGTGCGGACGTACTCCGACCACAGCGCGTCGTCCTCCTGGCGGGGCGCCCGGGTGTCCAGCTCCACCGCCACCGCCTGCTCCGGCCAGTAGGCGTCGACACCGCCGATGTGCGGGCCCCCCGGCAGCCGCAGATCGACGTTCCACACCGGGTCGGGCAGGCCGTGGTCGCGGACCATCGCGTAGAGACGGTCCTCGGCGATCGCGCGGCCCTCGGCCAGCAGCAGGTCGACGGCGTCCACCACGTGCGGGCGGGTCAGCAGCCGTGCCTCGTGCAGCTCGCGCACCAGCGAGGCCGGGTCGCAGTGCCCGGCGCGGACCGCCTCCGTGAGCAGCCGGCGCACCGTGCCGGCGTCCGACAGCCCGGCCACGGCGTCGGCCACGGCGCGCGGCACGGGGGCGACCGGGACCCCGGTGACCTCCTCCGCCTCCGGCAGGGCGGCGGTGCGCACGATCCGCGCGCAGCCGGTGGAGCGCAGCCGGCGCAGCCGCGGGACCAGGACGTCGATCCGCTCCAGGGAGAGCAGCGGGGGAGTGGCGGCGAAGCCGTGCAGGGTGAGGGCGGCGAGTCCGGTGATCATCGCCTCCCGGTAGGCGGGCGGGCGGTGCGCGTCGCCGGCGCCGGGCTGCACGGGCACGCCGGGGGCGGCCGGGCCCGACTCCCGGGCGGCGTACAGCAGCACCGCGTGCAGCCGCTCGTCGGTGGTCGGCGGGCCGGGGTGCAGCAGGACCACGCCGGGCAGCAGCTGCTGCCAGGAACCGCCGGAGCGGCACTGCTCGTTGAGGTCGGCGGTGGTCACGCCGTGGGCACGCAGCTCGGCGACCGTCAGCACCCGGCGGTGGGCGTCGGGGAGGTGACGGAGGTGACGCGGGGGGTGGGGGGTGGCCGGGGGGAGCGGGGTGTTGTGGTTCATGTCCCGGAGATTCCCGCGTCCGATCCGTCCCTTAACCGCTGTTACACGTCCGTCGACAAATCCGGACAACCCTGCACTAAAGGACGGGTGTTCGGGTGCCGAGTAGGAGGCGAAAACGCCAGGTCCGATCGGGTGGGGGTGGAGGGTTACGGTTCAGATTGCCTGAATTCCGTAACGGCTACGGGACGCTAAGGCGCTGGCCAAAGCTGGGGTTGGGTTGTCGTTCGGCTGCGGGTGGGTGGTGGGTTGCTCGCGCCCACGCGGCGGAGCCGCATAGCGAGTACAGCCCCGTGCCCCTTGGGTCGGCTGCCCTGCCGTCGGCCGAACCGCGACGGCGCCGCGGCGGCTGTCGCGCCACCGCGGCGGCTACCGCGCCCGGTGCTGGGAAGCGCCGGGCGCGGTGCCTTCTCAGTTGCCGGCGGCAGCCGCGTCGCAGGTCTGGCCGCGCAGGGCTCGGGCCAGGTCGTCGCGGGACTCCAGGACCAGGCGGCGCAGCGCGGGCGCGGCGTTCTCGTGGCCGGCGAGCCACGCGTCGGCCGCGGCCAGGGTCTCCTCGGAGTCCTGGAGCGCCGGGAACAGGCCCGACACCACATGCATCCCGATCTGGATCGACCGCTCGGCCCACACCCGCTCGATCGCCGCGAAGTACTTCTCCGTGTACGGCGCGAGCAGCTCGCGCTGCGACGGCCGGCCGAAGCCCGCGATGGTCGCCTCGGTCAGCGCGTTGGACAGCGCGTCCGACTCCACCACCTGCGCCCACGCCTGCGCCTTGACCGCGGCCGACGGACGCGAGGCGAGGCAGCGCACCTGGTGCCGCTTGCCGGAAGCCGTGTCGTCCCGCGCCAGCTCCGCGGCCAGCACGTCCTCGCCGGCCACCCCGTGCGTGGCCAGCGGCTCCAGGAACGCCCAGCGCAGCTCCTGGTCCACCTCCAGCCCGTCGATCTCCTCGGTGCCGTCCAGCAGCGCCTTCAGCAGCCGCAGGTCCGCCTCCCGCGAGGCGACCGACGCGAAGAACCGCGCCCACGCCAGCTGGTGCTCGCTGCCCGGCCCCGCCGCCCGCAGCTCCCGCAGGGCGCCGTCGGCGAGCAGCGCGGCCCCGGTCTCCCGCCAGGCAGGCGCCGCGTAGTGCGTCAGCGCCGAGCCGGCCCACGCGTGCAGCATCTGCAGCACGCCGATCTCCGACTCGCGGCCCGCGAACCGCAGCACCAGGTCCGTGAACTCACGGGCCGGCAGAAGCGCGTCCCGGGTCATGTTCCACAGGGCCGACCAGCACAGGGCACGCGCCAGGGGGTCGGTGATCGCACCGAGCCCGTCCTTCAGCGTCTCCAGCGAGGTCGCGTCGAAGCGGACCTTGCAGTACGTCAGATCGTCGTCGTTGACCAGCACCAGATCCGGTGCCTCGGAGCCGGCCAGGTCGGTGACGACCGTGCGTGCGCCCTCCACGTCCGTCTCGGTACGGGCGTAGCGCACGAGGGTGTCGCCCTCGCGCCGGTAGAGGCCGATCGCGACCCGGTGCGGGCGCAGCTCGGGGTGCGACTCGGCGGCTTCCTGCACCACCGCGAGCTCGGCGATCCGGCCGCCCTCGGTGTCCAGCAGCACCTGCGGGGTCAGCGCGTTCACTCCGGCGGTCTGCAGCCAGGACCGCGACCACGCGCCCATGTCCCGGCCGGAGGTCTCCTCCAGCACCGCCAGCAGGTCGCCGAGGCGCGTGTTGCCGTACGCGTGCCGCTTGAAATAGCGCCGGGAACCCTCCAGGAACGCGTCCTGGCCGACGTACGCCACGAGCTGCTTGAGCACCGAGGCGCCCTTGGCGTAGGTGATGCCGTCGAAGTTGAGCTTGGCGTCCTGCAGGTCGCGGATGTCCGCGGTGATCGGGTGCGTGGAGGGCAGCTGGTCCGCGCGGTACGCCCACGCCTTGCGGCGGTTGGCGAAGGTGATCCAGGCGTCCTTGAAGCGGGTCGCGCCCACGTTGCCGAAGGTGCCCATGAAGTCCGCGAAGGACTCCTTCAGCCACAGGTCGTCCCACCACACCATGGTGACCAGGTCGCCGAACCACATGTGCGCCATCTCGTGCAGGATGACGTTGGCCCGCGCCTCGTAGGACGCCTGCGTCACCTTGCCGCGGAAGATGTACTCCTCGCGGAAGGTCACCAGCCCCGGGTTCTCCATCGCGCCGAGGTTGTACTCCGGCACGAACGCCTGGTCGTACTTGCCGAACGGGTACGGGTAGTCGAAGTGCTCGTGGAAGAAGTCCAGGCCCTGCTTGGTCACCAGAAAGACGTCGTCGGCGTCGAAGTGCTTCGCCAGCCCCTTGCGGCACAGCGCCCCCAGCGGGATGCGCAGCGTGCTGCCGTCGGCCAGGGTGCGCTCGTAGGAGTCCGTGACGTAGTGGTACGGGCCGGCGACGACACAGGTGATGTACGTCGAGATCGGCTTGGTCTCCGCGAACCGCCACACCCACTCGGTCCGCTCGCCGGCGCCGTTGCTCCACACCGTCCACTCCTCGGGCGCCCGCACCTCGAAGCGGAACGGCGCCTTGAGGTCGGGCTGCTCGAAGTTGGCGAAGACGCGGCGGGAGTCGGCCGGTTCGTACTGCGTGTAGAGGTAGACCTCGCCGTCCTCCGGGTCGACGAAGCGGTGCAGGCCCTCACCCGTGCGGGAGTAGGCGCACTGCGCGTCCACGACCAGCTCGTTCTCCTCCGCCAGGTTCTCCAGCAGGATGCGGGAGCCGTCGAAGACCTCGCTCGGGTCCAGGTCGCGGCCGTTGAGGGAGAGCGCCGTCACGCTCGGCGCGACCAGGTCGGCGAAGCTCGACGCCCCCGGCTCGTTGCAGCGGAAGCGGATCGTGGTGACCGAGCGGAAGGTGCGCGGACCGCCGCCCTCGTGGCCGCCGACCGCGGAGCGGACGTCGAGGGACACCTCGTACCCGTCGACGGACAGCAGCGCGGCCCGCTCCCGGGCCTCGTCGCGGGACAGATTCTCACCGGGCACGGGCGGCACTCCCTCGTGTGTCGTGACTACGGCAGGACAGGACCGATCCTGCCATGCGCACCTGACGCGGCGCCGCCGGGAAGGGCCTGGGCGCGCGGGAGCGGGGCAGGGCGCGCGGGAATGGCCGGGGCGCGTGACGGCGTTGTCGGGGAAAAGACGTCCGCTGAGGAGAGACATGTCGCAGAAGACCCCCGTCGACTTCTGGTTCGACCCCCTGTGCCCCTGGGCGTGGATGACCTCGCGCTGGGTGCTGGAGGTGGAGAAGGTCCGGGACATCGAGGTCCGCTGGCATGTGATGAGCCTCGCCGTCCTCAACGAGGACAAGCTGGACCAGCTGCCCGAGGACTACCGGGAGATGCTCGCGACCAAGGCGTGGAAGCCGGTGCGCGTGGTGACCGCCGCCTGGCAGATCCACGGCGAGCAGGTCCTCGGCCCGCTCTACACCGCGCTCGGCACCCGCTTCCACAACAAGGGCGAGGGCGCGACCCTGGAGGCCATCGCCGGCGCGCTGGCCGACGCCGGGCTGCCCGCCGATCTGATCGAGTACGCGGAGCAGGAGGACTTCGCGTTCGACGCCCAGCTGCGCGCCTCCCACAAGGAGGGCATCGAACTGGTCGGCCAGGAGGTCGGCACGCCGGTGATCGCGGTGCCGGGCGCCGACGGCGGGCAGATCGCCTTCTTCGGCCCGGTCGTCACCCCCGCCCCGAAGGGCGAGGATGCCGCCAAGCTGTGGGACGGCACCCTCGCCGTGGCGTCGGTGCCCGGGTTCTACGAGATCAAGCGCACCCGGACCAAGGGCCCGGACTTCAGCAACCTGTAGTGCCGGCAGTGCTGCTGCCGGAGGGGTGCGCGAACTCCTCCGGCAGATAGCCGCCCATCCAGTACTTCGTCTTGCGCTGCACCCGACGGCAGCCCTCGGCCGTGCAGCGGTGGAAGGCCCGGGCGACGAAGGTCTCTCCGTCCAGCTCCGCGGCGAGCGCCACGCCGGCTGCCGCGACCTCCTCCCGCCGCAGCTCGCGGAAGGTCTGGATCCGGTCCTTGCAGGTCGGGCTCGGGCACCGTACGTACGCCATCAGCGCCTCCTCGGGAGCGGCGGAGCCGTCCGCCGTGGGCTCCCAATGTGCCGTACGAAGGAGGCCCTCGCGAGTCCTGTCCTCGCGAGGGCCTCCCTCTTCCACCGCCTGCCACGTGAAGGGTGAGAAGACGATCACGAGGCAGGAGCACCCGGGCTCACGTCACGGCGCGAGCAGCAGCACATCGGTGCGGGCCTTGGCGGCGGCGTGGCGCCGGGCCACGTCCTGCCAGTTGACGACCTGCCACATCGCCTCGATGAAGTCGACCTTCTGGTTGCGGTACTGCAGGTAGAAGGCGTGCTCCCAGGCGTCGAAGACCAGGATCGGGGTCGCGCCCTGACCGACGTTGCCCTGGTGGTCGTAGACCTGCTCGACGATCAGCCGGCCGCTGAGCGGCTCGTACGCCAGGACGCCCCAGCCGGAGCCCTGGGTGGTCGCGGCGGCCTTGGACAGCTGTGCCTTGAATCCGGCGAAGGAGCCGAACGACTCCTTGATCGCCTCCGCCAGCTCGCCCACCCCGTCGGCGGCCAGCGGCTCGCCGCCGCCCTCCTTCGGGCCGGTCATGTTCTGCCAGTAGATCGAGTGCAGGATGTGGCCGGAGAGGTGGAACGCCAGGTTCTTCTCCAGACCGTTGACCGAGCCCCACGTCTCCTTGTCCCGCGCCTCCGCCAGCTGCTCCAGCGTGTCGTTGGCGCCCTTCACATAGGCCGCGTGGTGCTTGTCGTGGTGCAGCTCGATGATCTCCGGGCTGATCACGGGAGCGAGCGCGGAGTAGTCGTACGGCAGGTCGGGCAGCGTGTAGACGGGCATGCGCAGGGAACCTCCGAGCTCTTATTGCAAGTAAGTCGCAACAACAAGCTAGCAGCAAAAAGCCCCCGTGTGGATCACACGGGGGCTTTCTGCGTGAGGTCGCAGGGGTGCGGCGTCAGTCGCGGGAGGCCCGCGCCTTCTGCCAGGCGTACCCGACGGCCGCCAGGACCAGCGTCATCGCGCCGGTCGAGTACAACTGCACGCGGTTGGCCGGGTCACGGGCCATCAGCACGAAGATCGCGGCCATGCCGGCCAGCGCGACCCAGGTCAGCCACGGGAAGGCCCACATGCGCACGACCAGCTTCTCGGGGGCCTCGCGCTCCACGCGGCGGCGCAGCAGCAGCTGGGAGACCGCGATGAAGAACCAGACGACCAGGATGACCGCGCCGATCATGTTCAGCAGCCACTTGAAGATGTCGTCCGGGCGCCAGTAGTTCAGCAGCACGCAGACGAACCCGATGACGCACGAGGTGAGGACCGCGATCCGCGGCACCCCGCCGGACAGCTTGGCCAGCGCCTGCGGGCCCTGGCCGCGCTGCACCAGCGAGTAGGCGATGCGCGAGGAGCCGTAGATGTTGGCGTTCATCGCGGACAGCAGGGCCACGAAGACGACGACGTTCATCAGCTGGCCGGCGCCGGGGATGCCCAGATGGTCGAGCGTGGCGACGTACGGGCCCTTCTCGACGACCTCCTTGGAGTCCCACGGGACCAGGGTCACCGCGACCGCCATGGAGCCGATGTAGAAGACGGCGATGCGCCACATCGCCGTGCGGACGGCGGAGGCGACGCCGCGGACCGGGTCCTCGGACTCCGCCGCCGCGATGGTGACCGTCTCCAGACCGCCGTAGGCGAAGACCGAGGCGAGCAGGCCGACCAGCAGGCCCTCGCTGCCGTGCGGCATGAAGTCCGTGAGGTGGGAGGTGCCGGGCGCCTTCGTGTCCGGCAGCACACCCGCGATGGCCAGGACGCCGAGGATCAGGAACAGGCTGATCGCCACGACCTTCAGCAGGGCGAACCAGAACTCGAACTCGCCGAAGTTCTTCACCGCGGCCAGGTTGGTGCCGCAGAAGACCACCATGAACAGGGCGACCCACATCCACTGCGGGGTGCCGGGCAGCCAGCCCTGGACGATGCTCGCGGCGCCCATGCCCTCCAGGCCGACCGCCGTGCACAGCAGCACCCAGAACGACCAGCCGGCGGTGAAGCCGGCCCAGGGGCCGATCGCCCGCTCGGCGTGCGCCGAGAAGGAACCGGAGGACGGGTAGGCGGCGGACATCTCACCGAGCATCCGCATCACCAGCATCACCAGCAGACCGGAGATCGTGTAGGCGATCACGATCGACGGGCCGGCGGCGGCGATGCCCGCGCCGGAGCCGACGAACAGGCCGGCGCCGATGACGCCACCGAGGGCGATCATCGACAGATGGCGCTGCTTGAGGCCGTGGGAGAGGGTGGTGCCGTCCTGTTGCTGCGGCGGTGTGTCCGTGGTCGTGCGGCTGGGCATGGGCGCGGCTCTCCACGAAGGCAAGGGGCGGGCAAAAACCCCGTCAGTCTGGGCGGCCCGTCCGCTCACGCGAAGGGACCGCCCAGTATCCGGACACCGCCGGTGCGGAGGGTGAGACTCCGATTACGCCGCCACGGGGGTGTAGTGCGCGGCGTCGCCCTCGATCGACCAGCTCTCCTTGCCCTCGATGCCGACCGGCACGTCACCGGCGACGGTCACCCGGTGCAGCCGGCGCGGCTGCCCGTCGTAGTTGTCGATGGCGTAGTGCTGGGTGATCCGGTTGTCGAACAGGACCAGTTCCCGCTCCGCCCACCGGTGCCGCAGCACGTTCTCCGGCCGCGTGACGTACGCCTGGAGCAGCTCCAGCACCTTGCGGGACTCGCCGGCCGACAGGCCCACGATCCGCTGCGCGAACCCGCCGATGAACAGCCCTCGCTCGCCGGTCAGCGGGTGGACGCGGACCACCGGGTGCACGGTGCGGTACCGGATGGAGGTGAACTGCGCCCGCTGCGCGGCCTTCTCCTCGTCGATCTCCTCCTCCGGTACTGCGTAGTCGTAGTCGTTGGTGTGCTCGGCCCACAGGCCGTCGGCGAAGCGGCGCAGCGGCTCGGGCAGGTCCCGGTAGGCGGCGGCCGCGTTGGCGATCAGCGTCTCGCCGCCGTACGGCGGGACGGTGATCGAGCGCAGGCTGCTGGCCTGCGGCGGGTTGAGGACGAAGGTGACGTCCGTGTGCCAGTGGTTGGCCCGGCCCCGTTCGCTGTCCACGGGCAGCACGTTCGGGGCGTCCTCGACGGCGCCGACCGTCGGGTGGGCGGTGGTCAGGTCGCCGAAGTGGCGCAGGAAGGCCTGCTGGCCGGCGTCGTCCAGATCGCCCGCGTCGAACACGAGCGCCTTGTGGACGTTCAGGGCCTCACGCACCGCGGCGACCTGCTCGGGGGCGAGCGGGGCGGTGATGTCGACGCCGGTGACGCGGGCGCCGATGCGGGCGGTGACCTTGGTGATCTTCAGAGACATGGCGGGGGTCCTTTCAGGCGAGGGCGGGGGCGGGCGCGGGCACCGACGTGGGCACCGTGGCCAGGTACTGGTTGGCGGGGCGGGGCAGGCCGTAGCGCTCGCGCAGGGTGCGGCGCGGGCCGTACTCGGCGCGGAACAGGCCGCGGGCGCGCAGGCGCGGCACCACATGGTCGACGAAGGCGTCCAGACCCGAGGGCAGGACGGGCGGCATGATGTTGAAGCCGTCGGCGGCGCCCCGCGTGAACCACGTCTCGATCACGTCGGCGATCTGCTCGGGCGTACCGGCGACGGTGAAGTGCCCGCGCCCGCCGCCGAGCCGCCCGATGAGCCGGCGCACGGTGAGCTTCTCGCGCCGGGCCAGCTCCACCACGAGCGTGTAGCGGCTCTTGGCGCCCTCGATGGCGTCCTCCGGCGGCAGGTCCGCGGGAAGTTCGGCGTCCAGTTCGAGGGTGCCGGGCGCCACCTGCAGCAGGCTCTCCAGCCGGGCCACGCCGTGGGTGTGCACGATGTGGTCCTCCAGCAGCCGCTCCGCCGCCCGCGCCTCGGCCTCGGTCGAGCCGAGGACGGGGACGATGCCCGGCAGCACCTTCAGCAGCCCCGGGTCCCGTCCCGCCCGCGCGGTGCGGGACTTGAGGTCGGCGTAGAAGGACTGCGCGTCGGCGAGGGTCTGCTGCGCGGTGAACACCGCCTCCGCGTACCGGGCGGCGAACGCCTTGCCGTCCTCGCTGGAGCCCGCCTGCACCAGCAGCGGGTAGCCCTGCGGGGTGCGCGGCACGTTCAGGGCGCCCTCGACGCTGAAGTACTTCCCCTGGTGACGGGGCGGATGGATCTTGCCGTCGTCGCCCCACACCCCGGCCGCCTTGTCCGCGACGACCGCGTCGTCCTCCCAGCTGTCCCACAGCTTCAGGGCCACGTCCAGGAACTCGGCGGCACGCGCGTACCGCTCGGCGTGCGCGGGCTCCGCGTCCAGCCCGAAGTTGCGGGCGGCCTCGGCGCCGGCCGTGGTGACGACGTTCCAGCCGGCCCGGCCGCCGCTGATGACGTCCAGGGAGGCCAGCTTGCGGGCCAGGTTGTACGGCGAGTTGTACGACGTGGACGCGGTCGCGATCAGCCCGATGTGCTCGGTCGCCGTCGCCAGCGCCGTCAGCAGGGTGAGCGGCTCCAGGGCCCCGGCCGGGCGCTGGGCGAGGTTGCTCCACAACTGGGGGCCGTCGGCGAGGAAGAGCGAGTCGAAGGTGCCGCGCTCGGCGCTGCGGGCCAGCCGGACGTAGTGCTGGAGATCGACGTGCGCGTACGGGTCGCTCTCCGGGAGCCGCCACGAGGCCTCGTGGTGGCCGGTGCTCATCAAGAACGCGTTGAGGTGGAGCTCTCTGCGGGTCGCCGGTGGTCCTCCGTGACGCCCAGCGCGGCCAGCAGACGCTCGCGGTACTCGCCGAGTACCGGTTCGCGGTAGGAGCGCGGATGGGGGTGGTCGATGGTCAGGTCGAGGCCGATGCGGCCTTGGTCGAGGACGAGAATCCGGTCGGCGAGCACGATCGCCTCGTCCACGTCGTGGGTCACCAGCAGCACCGACGGCCGGTGTCGCTGCCACAGGTCGCGCAGGAGTGCGTGCATCCGGATCCGGGTCAGCGCGTCCAGCGCGCCGAACGGCTCGTCCGCCAGCAGCAGTTCGGGCTCGCGGACCAGGGAGCGGGCGAGTGCGGCGCGCTGCGCCTCACCTCCGGACAGCTCGCCCGGCCAGGCCCGCTCGCGGTGGGTGAGGCCCACCTCGGCCAGTGCCGCCCGACCGCGTTCCTCCGCGTCCCTGCCGTCCAGGCCGAGCAGGACGTTGTCCAGCACCCGCCGCCAGGGCAGCAGCCGGGAGTCCTGGAAGACGACCGACACCCGCTCCGGCGCCGTCAGCTGCCCGCTGCCGCTCACCCCGTGGTCCAGGCCGGCGATCGCCCGCAGCAGCGTGGACTTGCCCGAGCCGCTGTGCCCGAGCAGCGCCGTGAACTGCCCGGCCGGCAGATCGAGATCGACGCCGTCCAGGACCGTGCGGTCCGCGAAGGACCGGGTCAGGCCGCGCAACCGCACGGCCGGCCGGGTCAGTTGCTCAGTGTGCGGCGCCATGACAGCACCCTCCGTTCGACGAGCCGGACCGCACTGTCGGAGACCAGGCCGAAGACGCCGTAGATCAGCAGGCCGACCAGGATGACGTCGCTCTGGCCGTAGTTCTGCGCCTGGAACATCAGATAGCCGAGGCCGGACGTGGCGTTGATCTGCTCCAGCACCACCAGGCCCAGCCAGGAGCCGGTGACGCCGAGCCGCAGGCCCACGAAGAACCCGGGCAGCGCGCCGGGGATCACGACCTGGCGGACGAAGGCGAGCCGTGACAGGCCCTGCACCTCGGCGAGTTCGACGAACCGGCTGTCGATGCCGGACAGCGCGGCGTGCGTGTTCAGATAGATCGGGATGTAGACGACGATCGCGATGATGGCGATCTTGAACGTCTCGCCGATGCCCAGCCAGAGGATGAACAGCGGGATCAGCCCCAGGGTCGGGATCGCCCGGTTGAGCTGCACCGTCCCGTCGATCAGCGCCTCCCCGGCCCGGCTGAGCCCGGCGGCGAGCGCGAGCAGCACCCCGGCCGTCAGCCCGATCGCGAAGCCGGAGCCGGCCCGCTTCAGGGAGGTCACGATGTCCGTGGCCAGGGTGCCGTCGGTCCACAGATGCCCGGCGGTCCTCAGCACCGTCCACGGCGCGGGGATCGCGCCGGGGTCCAGGGCTCCGGCGGCCGAGGCGGCCGTCCACAGCGCGAGCACGGCCAGCGGGCCGGCCAGCCGGGCGGCGGGCAGCCGGCGGCCGGGGGAGAGGCGGCGGCGCCTGCGGACCTGGGGGAGCTCCCCGGCCGCCGGCGCCACGACGGCCGTCGTGGTCAGGGTGGTCATTTCCGGTACTCCTCGGGTACGGCACGGGCGGCGATCGCCTCGAAGCGGTGGTCGAAGAGGGAGGAGACGTCGAACTTCTTCACGAAGCCGCCCTCGGCGAGCAGGTCGGCGGTCTCCTGCTCCCAGCGGATCGCCTCGTCCCAGCTCGGCGGGAACAGCGGCTTGTTCGCGAGCGCGGTGATGGACCTCGCCTGCTGAAGGCTCAGGTTCTGCGTCTTGACGTAGAACTCCTCGTTCCACACGTCCGGGTGCTCGTACGCCCAGACCTGGCCCTTGGCCCAGTGCGGGATGTAGGCGGCGATCGCGGCGGCCTTCGCCGGGTCGTTCAGCACCGGCTGCGGCGCCCACAGCAGGTTGAGCAGGTCGACGACGTCGGTGGCGATGGTGCGGGCGCCCTTGGCGGCGTACTTCTTCAGATAGGCGGGCGCCTGGCTGATGCCGAGCGGCGCGATGTCGACCTGCCCGGACTGCAGCGCGGTCAGGAACTGGTTGCTGGTCAGCGGCACCAGCTTCACGTCGTCGTAGGCGAGGCCCGCCTTCTTCAGCGCCCGCAGCAGGACGACGCCCTGGGCCTGCCCTTGCGAGAAGGCGAGCTGCCTGCCCTTGAAGTCCGCGACCGTGCGGATGTCGCTGCCCGGCTTGGTGGCGAAGAGGTAGTTGGGCTTGCGGGTGACGTCGATCGCCACGATCTTCGCGGCGAACCCCTGGTAGTGGGCCTGGATCGGCGGGATGCCGGCGTTGTTGGCGAGGTCGAGGGACTTGGCGCGGAAGGCGTTGATCACGTCGGGGCCCGCCCCGATGTTCAGCCAGTTCGAGACGGTGAACGGCAGCGCCGGCAGCTTCGCCAGTCTGAACTGCAGCTGCTGCTGGCCCAGATAGGAGGCGATCTTCAGGCTGGTCCCGGCGGGGACCCGGTCGGCGAGCGGCCGGGTGGCGGCCTTCGCGGTGTCGGCGGCGGTCTGCCCGTCCGCGCAGCCGCTCAGGCCCGCCACGGCGGCGGACGCGCCCAGCACGGAAGAGAGAAAGGTACGACGGTGCATGGGAGGACTCCCAGGAAGAAATGACAGCAGAATCTCCGGGAAAAAGGGCCCGGGAAAGAAGAACTCACACAGCGGGAAACACGCGCTTCATGCGCGGCAATATGTCAGCAACAGAGGGTGCGACAGCTGGTGAAGGAGCTCATGACCAGGATGTTCCCGGTCAAGAGCGATCCCTGTCAACATTCGGAGTTTCTGAATTAAATAGCCTCAGGCCAGGCGCCCAAAGGGTCCCGGAACAAGGCGTCCAGGACCACCGATCCACCCGCCACCGCCAGCACGGATTCGACGGGGAAACTCGTCGGCAGAACATCCGCCGCCCGGGCCGGACCGACCGCATCACGCAGCGCGCCCAGGCAGTCCTCGAAGTGCAGGACACCCACCTCGGTCACCACGACCGCCTCCGGGTTCAGCACGTCCAGCAGCAGCGCGGCCGCCCGCCCCGTGGCCCGGGCCCGCTCCACCAGCAGCCGCCGGGCCAGCGCGTCCCCGCCCGCCGCCGCGGCGACCACGTGCATCGGGTTCGCCGAGTCCGTCACCCCGGCCGCCCGGGCCCGCCGGCACAGCGTCCGCTCGCTCAGCTCGGCCTGCAGGCAGCCGGTACGGCCGCACGGGCACGGCTCGCTGCCGCCCGGCACCGGCAGATGGGCGATCGCCCCGGCCGCGGAGCGCGGACCGTGCAGCACCTCGTCGTGGACGGCGAACGCCGCGTCGACCACGTTGCCGACGAACAGGTGCAGCACACTGCCGGCCCCCCGGGCCCGCCCGAACAGCCGCTCGCCGTTCACCAACGCCCGCGCGTGGGAGTCCACCCGGACCGGCAGCCCCGTGTGCGCGCCGAGCAGGTCACGCACCGGAACCTCCCGCCAGCCCAGCAGCTCGTGCTCGACGACGGTGCCCGTCTCCCGGTCCACCCAGCCACCCATCGCCACCCCGGCCCCCAGCGGCCGCCGCCCCGGCACCGCCGCGCACAGCGCCGCGAGCCCGTCGGCGGCCCGCTTCAGCACCCGGCGCGGATCGGTCCCCTCGTGCTTCAGCTCCCGCCGCAGCACGACCCGCCCACGCAGATCCAGCAGCGCGACCGTCGTGTACGGCACGGCGATGTGCACCCCGGCCACCAGCAGGTGCTCGGTGTCCAGATCGACCGGCAGGTGCGGGCGCCCGACCCCGCCGGAACGCCGGGGCACGGCCGCCTCCCGGACCAGGCCCGCCCCGGCCAGCCGGGCGCAGTGGTCCGTCACCGACGCCGGGGACAGCCCGGTCAGCCGGGCGATGGTGCTGCGCGCGACCGGCCCGTGCTCCAGCACGGACCGCAGGACGACACTGGCGCTCGTACGGCGCCGGTCGCGGTCGGCGACCCGGGGGACCGGGGAGGCGGACAGGGCGGAGGGAGGTGCCGCGGTACGGGGCATGGCGTTGCGCTTCCTCGCGGGAGGGGGCCGTCGGATGTCCTCGTCAGGAGACGCGCCGGAGCCACCGCTCCCGCCGCCTCACACCGCGCGGTGACACATGGCCGCGCCCACGCGCCGCAGGTCGACATGGCGACGCGACGAGAAGTACCGGGCCTGGGCAACCATGGCTGGAAGGGTAGGCCCTGACGGCGCGTTCCGGCCAGGGCACCCGGCGGCGTTTGGTGGAATCCCACAGCGGGGTACGTCCGGCCGGGGTGAGGAAGACGTCACGGCCTGCGTGACCGGTGTCACGTCAGCAGGGGTGTCTCCGCCGCGAGTTGTCCGAAGCCCACCAAGCCGCCGTCCCGGCCTTTGTCGAGCGCTGATGGTGATCGGCGCGAGCGCGCTGGGATAGCGTCGCGGTGTCCCGAGCCGTCCCGACCCCCGCGGAGTCCCCATGAGCACCGCTGCCGCCACTCCCGCCCGTACCGGGCAGGTCCTCGCCGACCTGCTGCCGGCCTCCCGCGTCCGCGACGCGGCCCTCGTGCTCGGCGGCGCCGCGCTCACCGGCCTCGCGGCCCAGCTCTCCGTCCCGGTGCCCGGCTCCCCGGTCCCGGTGACCGGCCAGACCTTCGCCGCCCTGCTCGTCGGCACCTCGCTCGGCGCCGGCCGCGGCTTCCTCGCGCTCGCGCTGTACGCGCTGGCCGGCATGGCGGGCGTGCCGTGGTTCGCCCAGGGCGCCTCGGGCGCGAGCATGCCGTCCTTCGGGTACGTCCTCGGCATGCTGCTCGCCTCGACCGTGGTCGGCGCGCTGGCCCGCCGCGGCGCCGACCGGAACGTCTGGCGCACGGCCGGCACGATGATCCTGGGCGAGGCGATCATCTACGCCGTCGGCGTGCCCTACCTGGCCCTGGCCGCCCACATGTCCCTGACCCAGGCGATCGCGGCGGGCCTCACCCCCTTCCTGCTCGGCGACGCCCTGAAGGCGGCCCTGGCGATGGGCGTCCTGCCCACCGCCTGGAAGTTCGCCCACCGCGACTGACGGCCCACGGCCGGCCCGCCTCCACAACGGCGGCCGGCCCGGCTCCGCAGGGGCGGCCAGACCGTCTTCGGAGCGGCGGGCAGACCTGCTCCGCCCCAGCGGGGCACCGGTTCGCCGGGCCCGCTGGGGCGGACGTCGGTTCGCAAGCTCCGCGGGAGCGGGCACCGGTTGGCCGGGCCCGCAGAGGCGGAGCCGGTCCCCTGATTCCGCGGGAGCGGGCACCGGTTGGCCTCGGCCCCGCCGGAGCGGGCACCGCTTCCCCAACTCCACTGCGCCGGGCGCCCGTTCCCTCAGCTCCGCAAGAGGCTCGCCGGGTCGTATGTCGACCGCAGTACGGCGAGCCTCTTCGTCGTCTCGGCGTCGTGCAGGCCCCGCGTGCGGTCCCCGGCGCCGAAGGCGAAGCTCGCCGAGCGGCCGAGGGTGTGCGGCGCCAGCAGCGCGAAGGCCGGGTCGAGCACCGCGCGGGCGGTCTCACGCCCGCCGACCGACAACAGCCGTACCAGGAAGCGCCCCTCGCGCCACGGGACGGCGTTCGGCGCGGGCGCGGCGAGCGCGCCACCGAGGTGGTTGATCTGCACGACGCACATCGGCCCGCCGGCGTCCGGACCCGTGCGCGCGAGCACCTCCGCGGCCGCCGCCCCGTCCAGCTCGCGCAGCACCGCGCTGTCCCCGTAGTAGGCGTGCGGAACATCCGGGTCGCTGTGGATGGTGTGGCTGTCGGCGTACGGCAGCACGCGCAGCGAGTCGGACAGCACCGGCCCGATCGCGCGCAGCGGCGCGACGAGCCGTTCGCCGTCCTCGCCGGTGTACGCCACCCGCACCGACACGACGTACCGTCCGCGCAGGTGCGGCGGCAGCGCCGGCAGGTCCGGATACGGCACGGCCGCGAAGGACGAGGTGAGCGTGGACGGCACGGTCCGCGTCCACGCCTCGTACGCGCGCAGCACCGCCGCCGGGCCCACCTCCCGCCCGTCGAACGCGAGCGCGCCGCCGTACAGGGTGCGCACCGGGACCAGGCCGATCTCCATGCCGGTGACGACGCCCAGGCCGTGCCCGCCGCCGAGCAGACCCCAGGACAGCTCGTCCCCGGGCGTGACACGGCGCGGTACACCGTCGCCGGTGACGACGTCGAGGGAGCGCACATGGTCGGCGGCGTACCCGAACTGCCGGGCCATGATGCCCAGTCCGCCGCCCAGCGTGTAGCCGACGACGCCGACGGACGGGGCGGAGCCGTTCAGGGGGGCCAGCCCGTGGGGCGCGGCGGCCGCCACGACCTGCCCCCAGCGCACGCCCGCCTGCACGCGCGCGGTGCGGGCCGCCGCGTCGACCTCGACCCGGTCCATGCGCGAGGTCGTGACGAGCACCCCGCCCGCAACGTCACCCGGCAGACCGTGCCCGGTCGCCTGCACCCGCAGCGGAAGATCCCGGGCGGCGGCATGCCGAACGGCCGCGACCACGTCGTCCGCGCTCGAGGCGGCGACGACGAGGTCCGGCCGTTGGCTGAATCCGGTCTGGAACCCGGCGACCTCCGCGTCGTAGGCGGGGCCGCCGGGCCTGAGGACGGGCAGCTGCGTGGTTTCGGCGTCGAGGTCCGTGAAGTCCATGCGGCCATGCTGGCCGCATAACCTGACAGCTGCCGTCAGGTTATCCGCGCGCGTCTCAACCGCGCGCGTCGGAGGAGACCGGCTCGGCCGCCTCGGACGGGGCCTGCGCGGTCACCGCGGCCCGCCGGCCGCCCGTCACCTTCTGCTTGACGAAGGCGATGACGAGGACGACCGCCGCGACGCCCAGCGACAGCAGCACGGTCTCGCGGCCGTCGTGCTCGGTGTCGGTGAGCATGTAGCCCAGCACGAACACGATCAGCGCCGCCGACGCCCAGGTGAGGTACGGGTACAGCCACATCTTCACGACGAGCTTCTCGGGCGCCTCCGCCTGGATGATCTTCCGCATGCGCAGCTGCGAGAAGCAGATGGCGAGCCACACGAACAGCGCGACCGCACCGGAGGAGTTGAGAAGGAAGAGGAAGACGGTGTCCGGGTACTTGTAGTTGAAGAACACCGCGACGAACCCGAACGCCACCGACACGAGGATCGCGGTCTGCGGCACGCCCCGCGCGGTGGTGCGGGCGAACCCCTTGGGCGCGTCGCCGCGCTGGCCGAGCGAGAAGGCCATGCGGGAGGCGGTGTACAGACCGGAGTTGAGACAGGACAGCACCGAGGTCAGCACGATGAAGTTCATGATCTGACCGGCGTGCGCGATGCCGAGCGAGTCCAGGGCCGCGACGTACGAGCCCTTCTCGGCGATCGCCTTGCTGTCCCAGGGCAGCAGGGAGACGACGACGAGGATCGACCCGAGGTAGAAGACGGCGATGCGCCAGATGATGCTGTTGGTCGACTTGGTGACGGCCCGCTGCGGGTCCTCCGACTCACCGGCCGCGAGGGTGGCGATCTCGCTGCCCATGAAGGAGAAGACGACGAGCAGCACACCGGTGAGGATCGCGCCGGGCCCGTGGGGCAGGAAGCCGCCGTGCGAGGTCAGGTTGGACAGGCCCGCCTGGTCGCTGTGCACGCCGGGCAGCACACCGAACACGGCGAGCGCGCCGATGACGATGAACGCGCCGATCGCGACGACCTTGATGCCGGCGAACCAGAACTCGAACTCGCCGTAGGAGCCGACGGAGACGAGGTTGGTGGCGGTGAGCACCGTCATCACGATCAGGGCCCAGCCCCACTGGGGCACGGCCGGGATCCAGCCTTCGAGGATCTTGGCACCGGCGGTCGCCTCGACCGCGAGCACCACGACCCAGAAGAACCAGTAGAGCCAGCCGATGGAGAACCCGGCCCAGGGGCCGAGCGCACGGTCGGCGTGCGCGGAGAACGACCCGGAGGTCGGGTTGGCGGCCGACATCTCACCGAGCATGCGCATCACCAGCACCACGAGCGTGCCGACGAGCGCATAGGAGAGGAGGATGCCGGGCCCGGCGGTGGCGATACCGGTGCTGGAGCCCACGAAGAGGCCGGCGCCGATGACACCGCCGATAGCGATCATCGAAAGATGACGGTTCTTGAGTCCTGCCTGGAGCCCGGATCCGGGGTCGCCGGGGGCGCCGGGGCTTTTCTGGCCGTGTCCGGCCTGCGTCTGTGACGGCTGCGAGGTCATTGGGACGGAATTCCTTTGCGCCGCGTGATCTTGTTGTGATCCATCTCCCGTACGGAGCGGTGTACGAGCCGGACCAGTGAATCCGAGGTAACGGAATTCGGGAACCTTTGAATCCGGATTGTTACTTGAGGTTTTCCTGAGGTTCTGTAGCCTCGCCCTTACGCTCGGTGCACCCTTCCCCGGCCTCCACCCCGCCCTGCTGCCCGCGCCCGCGCATGTCACACTCGTCCCATGCGCGTGTATCTCGGCTCGGACCATGCCGGCTTCGAACTCAAGAACCACCTCGTCGAATGGCTGAAGGCGGCGGGTCACGACCCCGTCGACTGCGGGCCGCACATCTACGACGCCCAGGACGACTACCCGCCCTTCTGCCTGCGCGCCGCCGAGCGCGCCGCGGCGGACCCGGACTCCCTCGGCATCGTGATCGGCGGCTCCGGCAACGGCGAGCAGATCGCCGCGAACAAGGTCAAGGGCGTGCGTGCGGCCCTCGCCTGGAGCGAGGAGACGGCGGCGCTCGGCCGCCAGCACAACAACGCCAACGTGGTCGCGGTGGGCGCCCGCATGCACAGCCAGGAGGAGGCGACGAAGTTCGTCGAGACCTTCCTGAACACCCCGTTCTCCGGCGACGAGCGCCACATCCGCCGCATCGACATGCTGGCGTCCTACGAGACCACGGGTGACCTGCCGCCGATCCCGGCGCACCACCCGCAGCAGTAGTCGCACGCAGGGGCGTGCGCCCGGGCCCGGCCCGGTCCGGGCGCACGCCCCGCGGACGGTCACGAGAGGAGACGGCCACCGTGCCAGAGGGGCACACGATCCACCGGCTGGCGCAGGACTACGCCGCCCGCTTCCTGGGCACGGCGCCCCGCGTCACCAGCCCCCAGGGCAAGTTCTCCGACGCCGCCGACCTCCTCACCGGGTCCGTCCTCACCGCCACCGAGGCCCATGGCAAGCACCTCTTCCTGCGCTTCCGCGACAGCGAGCACGTGCACATCCACCTCGGGCTCTTCGGCAAGGTGACCTTCGGGGACGCCCCCGCGCCCCCGCCCACCGACACCGTCCGCCTGCGCCTGGCGAACGACACCGCCTACGTCGACCTGCGAGGCCCCACCACCTGCGCGCTGATCACGGACGCCGAGAAGCGGGCCGTGCACGCCCGCCTCGGCCCCGACCCGCTGCGCGACGACGCCGACCCCGACGCGGCGTACCGCAGGATCTCCCGCAGCCGCACCACCGTCGCCGCACTGCTCATGGACCAGAAGGTCATCGCCGGCGTCGGCAACGTCTACCGCGCCGAGGTCCTCTTCCGGCACGGCATCGACCCCTACCGCCAGGGCCGGGACATCACCCCCGCCGAATGGCAGGCGATCTGGAGCGACCTCGTCGCGTTGATGCGCGAGGGCGTCCGCCACAACCGCATCGACACCGTCCGCCCCGAGCACACGCCCGAGGCCATGGGCCGCGCGCCCCGCGTGGACGACCACGGCGGCGAGGTCTACGTCTACCGCCGCGCGCCGCAGCCCTGCCATCTGTGCGGCACCGAGATCCGCACCGCCGGCCTCGCCGCCCGCAACCTCTTCTGGTGCCCCACCTGCCAGCAACACTGACAGCGGCCCGCGCGGCAGGCCGATGCCGGTCCGGAGCCCGCGCGGCAGGCCGATGCCGGTCCGGAACCCGTGCGGCAGGCCGCTACCGGTCAGAACCCCGCGCGGCGGGCCGCTTCCGGTCTAGAACCCGTGCGGCAGCCACGGCGCCACCGCCGAGCCGAACGCCGCCGACGCCTCCGTCAGCGCGCCGCCCCGCAGTTCCCGCACCCGCCCGGCCGCCGCCAGCGCCGTGAGCGGCACGCCGCCGAGATACGCCGCCCCCAGATCCCGCGCCGACAGGGCGAGATCGGCCGCGTCGCCGGTCCGCTCGCAGGACGCACCCTTCGTGTCGCCGTGCAGCCGCCAACGCCCCTCGTTCCACGGGCAGAAGGCGTCCGACACCTCCAGCACGACGTCCACCGGCGCCTGGTAGCTCCGCGCGGCCAGCGCCGCCCCGACGTCCACGAGCCGCACATACCCCTGGTCCCGGACGCCCACCAGACAGCGCCGGATGTCCGACACCTGGTACTGCCACGCCTCGTCCACCGGACGCCCCCGGGCCACCAGCGTCGACGTCAGGTCGATGTCATGGAGGAACCGCCACAGCGCGGCCTGTGCCGCCGGGTCCAGGGCGTGCAGTTCCGCGAGCCGCACCTCGCCGTCGGCCCCGCCCGGCCCCCAGGCCGGCTTCACCCGGAACCGCGCGAAGCCCACGACCTCACCGCCGCGTTCGGCGAGCACGCACTGCAGCGGCGACGCCCCGTCCTTGTGACGCTCCAGTTCCAGCAGCCCGACCCGCTCCCAGCCCGGCCGGTGCCGCGCCAGCATCCCGGGCCGGCCCGGTACCAGCCGCGCGTACACCGCCTCGCAGGCGTCCACCACCTCACCGGGCTCGGCGTACCGCAGCCGTACGCCGTCGGTGCCGTCCGGGACGGACAGCTTCACCCGGGCGGTGTCGATCCGCGCGTCCAGCGCGTAGCTCGCGGTGCCGTACCCGAACCGGCCGTAGATCGCCGGTTCGGACGCGAACAGCACCGCCAGCGGCTCGCCCCGGCGCCGCGCGTCGTCCAGCAGCCGCCGCATCATCGCCGTCAGCAGGCCGCGCCGCCGATGCGTGGCGGCGACGCTCACCATGGTGACGCCCGCCGCGGGCACCGGCGTCCCGCCCGGCACGGTCATCCGGAAGGAGAATGCCCCCGCCGTCCCCACCACCGTGTCCCCGTCCCAGGCGGCGAGGGAGCGGTCGTGATCCGTGAGCTCGCGCCACAGCGCCCGTTCCTCGTCCGACTCCGCCACCCCGCCGAAGGCGCGCAGCAGGCTGCCGTACCACTGCTCCCAGTCGTCCGGCCGCAGCACGCGCAGCTCGCTCGCGGGGCCCGTCGTCTCGCTCGCCACAGTCGCCATGAACCATGCCTATCAAGGCCGCATCGGACCGGCGAGGGAATTTCGCCCTCTGCGCCACACGCGCCGCCCGCGTGCCGTTCACTGAGAACCCCCTGAGAAATGGGGCCTCGGACGGGGGACAAGTGGGACCTCCCGTGCCAAGCGCCCGGCCCGATGGATAGGGTCACCGACCAATGGCAGTACGACGAGGACGGCGCACGGCGGCCGAGACGTTCACGGCCCGGTGGAAGATGCAGTGGCACCGGGCCCGCGTCGGCGTGCGCCGGGCCGCCGTCGACTACTTCCGCGGGGACGGATCGGACTGGATCGCGCTGGCCGGCCTCTTCCTCACCATCCCGCTCATCGCCGCCCTCACCCTCGCCAACTCGGTGTGGTTCTCCCCGGCCGCCCTGGTCCTGCCGATCGTCGTGGGCGGCCTGCTGCTGCGCCCGGCGAGCCTGCTCGGCCTGTACGCGGCGGCGGCCACCGCCCTGATCGTGGAGTCGGTGTGGCTCGGCCCGTACACCGAGGGGCCGAGCCGGGTCACCCCGGGTGTGGTGCTGGTGGTCGCCGCCTGCGGTTTCGTCGGACTGCTGATAGCCCAGTTCCGCTCCCGGGTCGGCGTGCCCTGGCGGCGCGGCGGCACCATGCTGTTCGACCTGCGCGAACGCATCCGGGTGCAGAGCAAGCTGCCCCAGCTGCCGCGCGGCTGGCACCAGGAGATGGCGCTGCGCCCGGCCGGCGGGCAGTCCTTCTCCGGCGACTTCGTGGTCGCGGCCCGCACCAACGGGGGCCGCACCCTGGAGGTCGTCCTCACCGACGTCTCCGGCAAGGGCATGGACGCCGGCTCGCGCGCCCTGCTGCTGTCGGGCGCGTTCGGCGGACTGCTCGGCTCCCTGCCCCCGCACGCCTTCCTGCCGGCCGCCAACGGCTATCTGCTGCGCCAGGACTGGGACGAGGGCTTCGCCACCTCCATCCACCTGGTCCTCGACCTGGACTCCGGCGACTACGAGCTGTACTCCGCGGGCCACCCGCCGGGCCTCCAGCTCAGCGCGGGCAGCGGCCGCTGGGAGGAGAAGGCCGCCGAGGGCCCGCTGCTGGGCGTGTACGACGGCGCCCAGTTCGACCCGGTGAAGGGCTCCCTGCGCCCCGGCGACGTGCTGATGCTGTTCACCGACGGCCTGGTGGAGACCTCCGACCGGGACATCGTCGAGGGCATCGACCGGCTCACCGGCGAGGCCGACCGCTATGTCGGCGCCGGCTTCCAGGGCGCCGCCTGGCATCTGATCGAGGCGGTCGCCAAGGACGTCAACGACGACCGGGCCCTGCTGCTGATCTGCCGCGAGGGCCCGACCGCGTCCTTCGTCCACTGACCGCACGGGAGGTCCCATGCTCACCCTGGCGGAAGTCGAGGCCCTGGCCCGCGCCGCGCACGCCGGTCGGACCGACAAGGCAGGCTGGCCCTACGCCGAGCACCTTCAGGCGGTCGCCGAGGGCGTACGCGTGCGGGGCGGCGACGCCGACCAGATCGCGGCGGCCTGGCTGCACGACGCCGTCGAGGACGACGCGCTGAGCGAGCAGTGGCTGAACGAGGCCGCGCTGAGCGCTCGTACGAAGGACGTCGTGCGCGCCGTGACCAAGCGGGCGGGGGAGTCGCCGCAGGACTACGCCGGGCGCATCCTCGCCACCGAGGGCGCGCTGCTGGTCAAGGAGGCCGACCTGGCGCACAACGCCGACCCGGCCCGCCTCGCCGCCCTGGACCCGGCGACCCGCGCCCGCCTGACCGAGAAGTACGCCCGCATGCGCGCCCTGCTGGGCCTGCCGGCCCCGGCGTAGACGGCCGCCGGGTACACCCCTAGGGGGTGTCTCGCCGATCACGCCGGGCTCGCGGCGTCTGGCACCGCACCTCGCCGCGTTGTCGTCACTCCCCGATGCTCCGCATCGGCTCCCTCCTCCGCCTTGCGATGCACGGCACCAGACGCCGCTCCCTGATCCGGCCTGATCGACGAGACACCCCCTAGGCGTTCACCGGCTCGGGCGCCGGGGGCGCGGTGTGTTCGCGGGCGCGGGCCTCGGCGGCGGGGTCCGGCCGGAACGCCCACGCCATCCTCGGCTCGGTCACGCACCGCAGGGCCCGCCGCACCGGCGGGGTGCACAGCAGGGTGACGGCGGCGGCCGCGAGCACGGTCACCGCGACCGCGCCGAGCGGGCGGTGCACCCATGGCGCGTCGAACCAGCCGCGGTACTCGGCGAACTTCACCAGGAAGCCGTGCAGCAGATACCCCGTGATGGTGCCCGCGCCGAGCGCCGTGCACCACAGGCGGCGGCCCGGCACCCAGGCGAGGAAGCAGGCCGTCAGCACCAGCGCGCAGCCGATCGACGCCAGCGTCATCACCGGCCCGCACCACCAGGGCGCCCCGAGGTCCTGCGCGGCCGACTGCCGGTAGAACCAGCCGCCGTTCATGCGCGGCACCGACCACCAGGCGACCGCGAACGCCGCCGCGCCGACCGGCAGCGCGGCGATCCGCACCGAGCGGCGCCGCACCAGTTGGAAGTGCTCCGGTTTCAGACACAGCCCGAGCACGAAGTACGGCAGGAACTGCAGGACGCGCTGGAGGTCGAAGTCCGTGCCGATGCTGGGGCTGACGCTCGCCAGCATGGCGACGGCGACGGCCGGCAGCAGCGGCCGGCGCAGCACCTTCCACAGGGGCGTGGTGAGCCGCCATATGAACAGCGCCGCGAGGAACCACATCAGATAGCTGGGGTCGAGCAGGCTGATCTCGCCGTCCGGCCGGTCGGCGACGTCCTTGAACAGCTCGTAGGCGGTCTCGAACACGACGTACGGCACGAGGACACCGGTGACCAGGCGCCGGAGCCGGTCCGGACGCGCGTCGAAACTCCGCGAGAAGTAGCCGGAGATGACGACGAACGCCGGCATGTGGAACGTGTACACGACCCGGTACGCGCTCTCCACCGCACGGCTGCCGTCCATCATCTGCGCCCAGGTGTGCCCGATCGCGACGAGCACGATGGCCAGGTATTTGGCGTTGTCGAAGAAGGCGTCGCGCTGCTTGACCATTCGAGGCACCCTAACGCGGTTGCCGCGCCACACCAACGGCCCGATATGTCCTGGATAATGACCGCCAAAACCACTCATATGGGCAGGCAGCGTACGGCTGTTCACGCGCGCTCCGGTCCGGCCGACGGTGTGTCACGCACCGCACGGGGTAGCGCGGTTGGTGGCACGATGGTTCCCGACGGGGGTGTGTGGGGTAACACCCCCGGGCCGGGAGAGCGGACCGACCGAGGGTGTGATCTGTTGTGGCCATTTCACTGTCTGTGGTGCTGTTGTTGGCGGTGATCCTGGTGGTGCTGGTCCGCGGAGGCTCGATCAAGGCCGGACCCGCCATCGTCGCCATCCTCTTCGGCTTCTTCCTCGCCTCCACGGGGATGGCCCCCTCGATCAACCGCTTCCTGAACTCGATAGCGGAAACGATCAACTCGATCAGTTTCTGACTCGATCAGTTTCTGAGGGGGGCGTCCCGCCCGGCCGTGAGGGAAGTGTCTTGACGTCGAGATACTTCCTGGGCAGGCTGACGGGATGACCGACACCGCCACCGGCTTCCCGGACATCCCCCCGACCACCCTCGCCGACCTCGTCGGCCGGGAACAGGTCATGGACATCGGCATCAGGCCCCTGTGGTCGCCGATGCCGCGCCTCGCCGGTCCGGCGTTCACCGTGCGGTGCCGCCCCGGCGACAACCTCATGCTGCACGCCGCGATCCACCGCGCCGCGCCCGGCTCGGTCGTCGTCGTGGAGTCCGGCGACGTCGACCACGCCCTGGCCGGCGGCAACGTCTGCGCGGTCGCCCGGCGCCGGGGCATCGCCGGTTTCGTCCTCGACGGCGTCATCCGCGACGTCGCCGAGGCACGGGAACTCGGCTTCCCGGTCCTCGCCCGCGGCGTCATCCCGATCCCCGGCACCAAGAAGGCCGTCGAGCCGCTGAACGTGCCGGTGCGCTGCGGCGGCGTCCAGGTGCATCCCGGTGACCTCGTCGTCGCCGACGAGGAGGGTGTCGTGGTCGTCCCCGGCAGCCGCCGGGAGGAGGTGCTGCGGGCCGCCCGCGCCCGGCTGGCCGAGGAGGCCGCGGTGTCCCTGGACGCCTGGCAGGAGGCGCACCGCGCACGCATCGACAAGATCCTCGCCGAGCACGGCTACGAGGACTGACCGGCCCCGGGGACGACTCAGGCCCAGGTGAGCGGGAAACCCCGCCTCACCTGGGCCTGAGTCATGCAGAGCGGGCGACGGGAATCGAACCCGCGTAGCCAGTTTGGAAGACTGGGGCTCTACCATTGAGCTACGCCCGCACACAGCGCGCCACAGGCCGGTGGGGCCGTGGCACTGCAAGGCATCGTAGCGGGTCGGCACCCCTCGCCGCACACCCCCTGTGACGTGTGCGGCCTGCGGGCGCGGCGCGCCCGGCCGGTGCCCCCGTACGCCCCCGCCGATGCGGCGGCCGCAGGGCCTGCGGGCATGTACCCTACGTCTCGCACCAGACGGGGTGTGGCGCAGCTTGGTAGCGCGTCCGCTTTGGGAGCGGAAGGCCGTGGGTTCAAATCCCGCCACCCCGACCACCAGCAGGACCCCGGGACGATCACCTGTTCCGATCGGCCGCCCGGGAATGTGCCGATCACCCGGGGGACGAGCCGGTGATCGCCTTTTGGGCCGTTCAGCGGCTGCGGTTACTATGCAAGCTGCGCGCCCGTGTGCCTCACACCGAAGTCCTCCCGGGCGGCGAAATCCGCCGGAGCCGTTCTGGCCCCGGTAGAAACCGAGAAGTCAGCCACAAGGAGACCGAACCGTGAAGAGCGCCGTGGAGACCCTGAACCCGACCCGGGTTCGGCTCACTGTCGAGGTGCCCTTCGAGGAGCTCAAGGACAGCCTCGACGCGGCGTACAAGAAGATCAACCAGCAGGTCACGGTGAAGGGCTTCCGCAAGGGCAAGATCCCGGCCCGGGTCATCGACCAGCGGTTCGGTCGCGGCGCCGTGCTCGAGGAGGCCGTCAACGACGCGCTTCCGAAGTTCTACACGGAAGCGGTCAACGAGGCCGAGCTCTCCGTGCTGGGCCAGCCCGAGGTCGACATCACCGAGCTGAAGGACGGCGAGACGCTGAACTTCACCGCCGAGGTCGACATCCGTCCCGCCCTGGAGCTCCCCGAGGACTTCTCGTCCATCGAGGTCGAGGTCGACGCCGTCGAGGTGACCGACGAGGACGTCGAGAAGTCCGTGGAGCAGCTGCGTGAGCGCTTCGCCTCCACCAGCCCGGTGGAGCGCGCCGCCGAGGACGGCGACGTCGTGACCGTCGACCTCGAGGCCAAGGTCGACGGCGAGGTCCTCGAGGACGGCGTCGCCAACGGCGTGTCCTACACCATCGGCTCCGGCGAGCTGCTCGACGGCATCGACGACGCCGTCAAGGGCCTGTCCGCGGGCGAGGAGGCCACCTTCACCTCCGAGCTGAAGGGCGGCTCCGCGGCCGGCAAGGAGGCCGAGGTCACCGTCAAGGTCACCCAGGTCGCCAAGCGCGAACTGCCCGAGCTCGACGACGACTTCGCGCAGCTCGCCTCCGAGTTCGACACGCTGGAGGAGCTGAAGGCGGACAGCCGCAAGCGCCTCGCCGACATGAAGCAGTTCGACCAGGCCACGCAGGCCCAGGAGCGCGTCCTGGACAAGCTGCTGGAGCTCGTCGAGGTGCCGGTCCCCGAGAAGCTCCTCGAGGACGAGGTCAACACCCGCAAGCACAACCTCGAGCACCACCAGCTCGGCCAGATGGGCCTGACCCTCGACAAGTACCTGGAGATCCAGGGCAAGACCGCCGAGGAGTTCGACGCCGAGACCCGCGAGGCCGCGGTCAAGGGCATCAAGACCCAGTTCGTGCTCGACGAGCTCACCAAGCGCGAGAAGCTCAACGTCAACCAGGAGGAGCTCACCGAGCACCTCATGCGCCGTGCCGCCTCCTCCGGCATGTCCCCCGACCAGTTCGCCCAGGCCGTCGTCGAGGGCGGCCAGGTTCCGCTGCTCGTCGGCGAGGTCGCCCGCGGCAAGGCCCTGGCCCTGGTCGTCGAGGCCGCCACGGTGAAGGACACCAACGGCGAGGTCATCGACCTGGACGACGAGGAGGACGAGGCCGCCGAGGCCGAGACCACCGAAGCCGCCACCGAGGAGAAGACCGAGGGCTGAGCAGCCCCACGGCGCCTCTGACGCGCGTACGACGGGCCCCCGGGATCTTTCCCGGGGGCCCGTCCGCATACCGGCCGGGGCGGCCGACCAGAGGGGCACGGGGAACTACGCGATCAGCCACACACGACCCGCGGCCCGGCGACGGCCTTCGCCACCCCCACGAACCGAAACGGCCCATCCGCCGGAGGCCCCCGCGCTACGCCCCCGGCGAACACCACCATTCCCGGGATTCCCCGAAGGGACCCGCGCGTTAGGGTCCATGAATACGAGGGCAGTGGAGTCCCCGAACGGCTCCAAGCCCCGCAGGGAAACGTGAGACGGCCCGGCGCCGTCGTAAGACGAGCAGGTGGATACGTGACGAATCTGATGCCCTCCGCCGCCGGCGAGCCTTCCATCGGTGGTGGCCTCGGCGACCAGGTCTACAACCGGCTGCTCAACGAGCGGATCATCTTCCTCGGCCAGCCGGTCGACGACGACATCGCGAACAAGATCACCGCACAGCTGCTGCTCCTTGCCGCCGACCCGGACAAGGACATCTACCTGTACATCAACAGCCCCGGCGGTTCGATCACGGCCGGCATGGCGATCTACGACACCATGCAGTTCATCAAGAACGACGTGGTGACCATCGCCATGGGCCTCGCGGCCTCGATGGGCCAGTTCCTGCTCAGCGCCGGCACCCCCGGCAAGCGCTTCGCGCTGCCGAACGCCGAGATCCTGATCCACCAGCCCTCGGCCGGCCTGGCCGGGTCCGCGTCGGACATCAAGATCCACGCCGAGCGGCTGCTGCACACCAAGAAGCGCATGGCCGAGCTCACCTCGCTGCACACCGGCCAGTCGGTCGAGCAGATCACCCGTGACTCGGACCGTGACCGCTGGTTCGACGCCTACGAGGCCAAGGAGTACGGCCTCATCGACGACGTGATCCCGACGGCCGCCGGCATGCCGGGCGGCGGCGGTACCGGGGCGGCGTAACGGGCCCCACAGGCCCGTACAACGCCCGTACGGCGCCCGGTGGCCCCCCAGGTCCCCCGGGCCCCCACGTCCGCCTCAGCCACCGCCCCAGCCCTTTTCAGGAGACACCGTGAACGACTTCCCCGGCAGCGGCCTCTACGACCGTGCGCGAGCCGAGTACACCGGCCCCACGGCCGAGTCCCGTTATGTCATCCCGCGCTTCGTGGAGCGCACCTCCCAGGGCATCCGCGAGTACGACCCGTACGCGAAGCTCTTCGAGGAGCGCGTGATCTTCCTGGGCGTCCAGATCGACGACGCCTCCGCCAACGACGTCATGGCGCAGCTGCTGTGCCTGGAGTCGATGGACCCCGACCGGGACATCTCGGTCTACATCAACAGCCCCGGCGGCTCCTTCACGGCGCTCACCGCGATCTACGACACGATGCAGTTCGTGAAGCCCGACATCCAGACGGTCTGCATGGGCCAGGCGGCCTCCGCCGCCGCCGTCCTGCTCGCCGCCGGTACGCCGGGCAAGCGCATGGCGCTGCCGAACGCGCGCGTGCTGATCCACCAGCCCTACAGCGAGACCGGCCGCGGCCAGGTCTCCGACCTGGAGATCGCCGCGAACGAAATCCTGCGGATGCGCTCGCAGCTGGAGGAGATGCTGGCCAAGCACTCCACCACGCCGATCGAGAAGATCCGCGAGGACATCGAGCGCGACAAGATCCTCACGGCCGAGGACGCGCTGTCCTACGGCCTGATCGACCAGATCATCTCCACCCGGAAGATGAACAACGCGGCGGTCCGCTGACCCCCAGGGGTCACCGGACCTGTATCGTCTGCCGCCCCTTGGCACGGCACGCGCACGGTTCCCGTGGAAGTGAACCGTGCCAAGGGGGGCCCGAACGGGGGGCCCGGCAAGGTACCGTCGGACATAAGGCAGCACCAGGAGCCGCTGGACGTTGACGTCCAGTCGTCTCCCAGGCGAAGGGGAAGCACACCGTGGCACGCATCGGTGACGGCGGCGATCTGCTCAAGTGCTCGTTCTGCGGCAAGAGCCAGAAGCAGGTCAAGAAGCTCATCGCAGGCCCCGGTGTGTACATCTGCGACGAGTGCATCGATCTCTGCAACGAGATCATCGAGGAGGAGCTCGCCGAGACCAGCGAGGTGCGCTGGGAGGAGCTCCCCAAGCCCCGCGAGATCTACGAGTTCCTCGAGGGGTACGTGGTCGGCCAGGAGGCGGCGAAGAAGGCCCTCTCCGTCGCGGTGTACAACCACTACAAGCGGGTCCAGGCCGGCGAGAACGGCGGCAGCCGTGAGGACGCCATCGAGCTGGCCAAGTCCAACATCCTGCTGCTGGGTCCCACGGGCTCCGGCAAGACGCTGCTCGCGCAGACGCTGGCCCGCATGCTGAACGTCCCGTTCGCGATCGCCGACGCGACCGCGCTGACGGAGGCGGGCTATGTCGGCGAGGACGTCGAGAACATCCTGCTGAAGCTGATCCAGGCGGCCGACTACGACGTCAAGAAGGCCGAGACCGGGATCATCTACATCGACGAGATCGACAAGGTCGCCCGGAAGAGCGAAAACCCGTCGATCACGCGTGACGTCTCCGGCGAGGGTGTGCAGCAGGCCCTGCTGAAGATCCTCGAGGGCACGACGGCCTCGGTCCCTCCGCAGGGCGGGCGCAAGCACCCGCACCAGGAGTTCATCCAGATCGACACGACGAACGTCCTGTTCATCGTGGGCGGCGCCTTCGCGGGCCTGGAGAAGATCATCGAGTCCCGGGCCGGCGCCAAGGGCATCGGCTTCGGCGCGACGATCCGCTCCAAGCGCGAGCTGGAGTCCAAGGACCAGTTCGAGGACGTCATGCCGGAGGACCTGGTCAAGTTCGGCATGATCCCGGAGTTCATCGGCCGTCTGCCGGTGATCACCTCGGTACACAACCTCGACCGCGAGGCGCTCCTCAAGATCCTCGTCGAGCCGCGCAACGCGCTGGTCAAGCAGTACCAGCGCCTCTTCGAACTCGACGGCGTGGAGCTGGACTTCGAGCGCGAGGCCCTGGAGGCCATCGCCGACCAGGCCATCCTCCGCCAGACCGGCGCCCGCGGCCTGCGCGCCATCATGGAGGAGGTCCTGATGTCGGTGATGTACGAGGTCCCGTCCCGCAAGGACGTGGCCCGCGTCGTCATCACCGCCGACGTCGTCCACTCCAACGTCAACCCGACCCTCATCCCCCGAGACGCCCGAGGCCGAGGCCCGGGCGAACAGAAGTCGGCGTAAGCACACGCGAAGGGGCCCCGGTCAACCGACCGGGGCCCCTTCGTCGTTGGATGCGCGGGAGCCGTCAGGCCTTCACCCGCACTTCCTTGCGCAGGTCGGCGGATACCTGGGCCGAGGTGGTGAGGTCGACGCCCTTGCCGCCTGCGGCCGGCACGGCCATGCCGATCGTGCTGTAGTCGGCCCACATGCAGATGTACTGGGTGTCGATGGAACCGGTGGCCTCGTTCTTGCCCTGGGCCTGCTGGCACTTCATCACGGCGCCGTCGAGCCCGTCGGGTGTCACGGACTCCGCCGCGCCGACGAACGTCAGCTTGCTCTTGGGGTTGTTCTTCATGCCGGCGAAGGCCGAGTCGATCGACTGCTCCGGGTCCTTCACCTTGCCGTAGAGGCCGACGAACGTCACGGCCTTGGAGGTGGCGATGGCGGTCGGGTCCTTGAGGACGTCGGGGTTGTTGATGTCGACCGTCGAGAACATCGCGCTGACGCCCTTGCCGTCGGTGACACCGTTCTGGGCCAGCATCTTGGCGTCGCTCGACGAGGCGTCCTGGGGCGCCCGGTTCTCCCCCACGCGCTTGTAGTTGCCGAGCACCGTGTCCGGGGTGACCAGCTTGTGCGGGCCGTCGTCCTTCAGGCCTGCTCCGCCGCCCCCGGCGAGGGCGAAGTAGCCGCCCACCGCGAGGGCCGCGACGACCGCGACCGCGCCGATGATCAGGCCCGTCTTCTTCTTGCCGCCGCCGGCCGCCGGGGGCTGCGGCACGGTGCCGTACGGCGCCTGCTGGCCGTAGGGGCTCGGCTGGCCGTACGGGGCGGGCTGCGGCGGCACCCCCTGCTGCGGGTAGCCGTAACCGGGCTGCGGAGCCGGCGGCTGCTGAGGCTGCCCGTAGCCGGGCTGCGGAGCCTGCGGCTGCTGGCCGTACGGGCCGGGCTGGCCGTAGGGACCCGGCTGACCGTACGGCCCGGGCTGCTGAGGCTGCCCGCCGTACGGGCCCGGCTGGTTGTAGCTCATGTCAGGGGTTCCCCTCCGGATGCTTATGCGTATCCGACATCCTGGCCGAGCCCCCCGCACGGCACCCCACCGGGGTACGGACCGTTACAGAAGAATCGCGTTTCGGGACAGGGCCGTGACGCCTCTAAACTGAGCGCCGTGACCGACAACGCTCAGCAGCAGCCACCAGCGCCCACCACCGAACTGCCGACCCAGTACGCGCCGGCCGATGTAGAGGGGCCGCTGTACGAGCGCTGGGTAGAGCGCGGTTACTTCGAGGCGGACGCGGCGAGCGACAAGCCGCCGTACACGATCGTCATCCCGCCGCCGAACGTCACCGGCAGCCTGCACCTCGGCCACGCCTTCGAGCACACGCTCATCGACGCCCTCACCCGCCGCAAGCGGATGCAGGGCTACGAGACCCTGTGGCAGCCCGGCATGGACCACGCCGGCATCGCCACGCAGAACGTCGTCGAGCGCGAGCTCGCGAAGGAGGGCAAGTCGCGCCACGACCTCGGCCGCGAGGCCTTCGTCGAGCGCGTCTGGCAGTGGAAGGGCGAGTCCGGCGGCCAGATCAGCGGCCAGATGCGCCGCCTCGGCGACGGCGTCGCCTGGTCCCGCGAGCGCTTCACCATGGACGAGGGCCTTTCCCAGGCCGTCCAGACGATCTTCAAGAAGCTCTACGACGACGAGCTGATCTACCGCGCCGAGCGCATCATCAACTGGTGCCCGCGCTGCCTGACCGCGATCTCCGACATCGAGGTCGAGTACCAGGACGACGACGGCGAGCTCGTCTCCATCCGCTACGGCGAGGGCGAGAACTCCCTGGTCGTCGCCACCACCCGCGCCGAGACGATGCTCGGTGACACCGCCGTCGCCGTCCACCCCGACGACGAGCGCTACAAGCACATGGTCGGCACGCAGGTCAAGCTGCCCCTCACCGACCGCTCCATCCCGGTCGTCGCCGACGAGCACGTCGACCCCGAGTTCGGCACCGGCGCCGTCAAGGTCACCCCCGCGCACGACCCGAACGACTTCGAGATCGGCCAGCGCCACGACCTCCCGGCGATCGCGATCATGGACGAGCACGCCGTGATCACCGCCCACGGCCCCTTCCAGGGCCTGGACCGCCTGGAGGCCCGCTCCGCCATCGTCGCCGCGCTGCGCGCCGAGGGCCGGATCGTCGCCGAGAAGCGCCCCTACGTCCACTCCGTCGGCCACTGCTCGCGCTGCAAGACCACCATCGAGCCGCGCCTGTCCATGCAGTGGTGGGTCAAGGTCGGCCCGCTCGCCAAGGCCGCCGGTGACGCGGTCCGCGAGGGCAAGGTCACGATCCACCCGCAGGAGATGGAGAAGCGGTACTTCGACTGGGTCGACAACCTCCACGACTGGTGCATCTCGCGCCAGCTGTGGTGGGGCCACCGGATCCCGGTCTGGTACGGCCCCGAGGGCGAGGTCGTCTGCGTCGGCCCGGACGAGGAGCCCCCGACCGGTGAGGGCTGGCACCAGGAGACCGATGTCCTCGACACCTGGTTCTCCTCCGGCCTGTGGCCGTTCTCCACGCTCGGCTGGCCCGAGCAGACCGAGTCGCTCGCGAAGTTCTACCCGAACTCCGTGCTGGTCACCGGCTACGACATCCTCTTCTTCTGGGTCGCCCGGATGATGATGTTCGGCCTCTACGCGATGGACGGCACCCCGCCGTTCCACACCATCGCCCTGCACGGCATGGTCCGCGACCAGTTCGGCAAGAAGATGTCGAAGTCCTTCGGCAACGCGGTCAACCCGCTGGACTGGATGGACAAGTACGGCTCCGACGCGCTGCGCTTCACCCTCGCGCGCGGCGCCAACCCGGGCGTCGACGTCCCGATCGGCGAGGACTGGGTCCAGGGCTCGCGCAACTTCGCCAACAAGATCTGGAACGCCACCCGCTTCGCGCTGATGAACGGCGCGACCGTGGACGGCCCGCTGCCGGCCGCGTCGGAGATGTCCCCGACCGACCGGTGGATCCTCTCCCGCCTGAACTCGGTCGTCGCCGAGGTGGACGCCTACTACGACGACTACCAGTTCGCGAAGCTGTCCGACGCCCTGTTCCACTTCGCGTGGGACGAGGTCTTCGACTGGTACGTCGAGCTGTCCAAGACGACGTTCATGGCCGGCGGCGAGGCGGCCGAGGTCAGCAAGCGCGTCCTGGGCGAGGTCCTCGACGTCACCCTGAAGCTGCTGCACCCGGTGGTCCCCTTCGTCACGGAGACCCTGTGGACCACGCTGACCGGTGGCGAGTCCGTCGTCATCGCCGAGTGGCCGACCGACAGCGGCTTCCGCGACGCCGACGCCGAGCGGGAGATCGAGACCCTTCAGCAGGTCATCACCGAGGTCCGCCGCTTCCGCGCCGACCAGGGCCTCCAGCCCGGCCAGCGCGTCCCGGCCCGTCTGGCCCTCGACGGCTCGCCGCTCGGGGCGCACGAGGCGGCCATCCGCCAGCTGCTGCGCCTGCAGCCGGAGGGCGAGGACTTCACGGCCACGGCGACCCTGCCGGTCGCCGGTGTGGAGGTCGCGCTCGACCTGTCCGGCGCGATCGACGTGGCGGCGGAGCGCAAGCGCCTGGCGAAGGACCTGGCGGCGGCCGAGAAGGAGAAGGCCCAGGCCACGGCCAAGCTCGGCAACGAGGCGTTCCTGGCCAAGGCCCCGGACAACGTGGTGGACAAGATCCGCGGCCGCCTGTCCAAGGCGGAGGAGGACATCACCCGCATCCAGGCCCAGCTGGACCGCCTGCCGCAGGTGTAGCTGCTTTTACGACGACGAAGGCCCCCGGTGCTGTCGAGCACCGGGGGCCTTCGCCGACGTCACAAGGGGCGCGGGGCTGTATGTATATGCGGCTCCGCCGCGTGGGCGCGACCGGCCACCGACGACCCGCAGTCGCCCCACGACACAAGCCGCCCCCCTCCGTAGGCGGACCGCTCAGCCCCCGCACCCTTTGTCAGCACCCGTCCGTAGACTGACCCCGTGAGCGAAAACCCCGGCACCGACCAGCCCGACCCCCTCGACGGTTTCGACGAGATCATCGAAGCCGAGACCACCCGCGACCCGGACCTCGCGGTCATCGAGGCCGGCAGCCGTACCCTGCGCACCCAGGGAGGCCCGCCGGAGGCCGACGTCCCGGCCCGCCCCGAGGACCCCGAGGTCGACAAGGCTCTGCGCGAGGTCGAGGCCGACCTGGCCACCCGCTGGGGCGAGACCAAGCTCGAGCCGTCGGTCTCCCGCATCTCCGCCCTGATGGACGTCCTGGGCGAGCCCCAGCGCTCGTACCCCTCGATCCACATCACGGGGACCAACGGCAAGACCTCCACGGCCCGGATGATCGAGGCGCTGCTCGGCGCCTTCGAGCTGCGTACCGGCCGCTACACCAGCCCGCATGTGCAGTCGATCACCGAGCGGATCAGCCTGGACGGCGCGCCGATCTCCGCGGAGCGGTTCGTCGAGACGTACGAGGACATCAAGCCGTACGTCGAGATGGTCGACGCTCAGCAGGAGTACCGGCTGTCCTTCTTCGAGGTGCTCACCGGCATGGCGTACGCCGCCTTCGCCGACGCGCCCGTGGACGTGGCGGTCGTCGAGGTCGGCATGGGCGGCTCCTGGGACGCGACGAACGTGATCGACGGTGACGTCGCCGTCGTCACCCCGATCGACCTGGACCACACCGACCGGCTCGGCGAGACGCCGGGCGAGATCGCCGGCGAGAAGTCCGGGATCATCAAGCAGGGCGCGACCGTGATCCTGGCGCAGCAGCCGGTGGACGCGGCGCAGGTGCTGCTGAAGAAGGCCGTGGAGGTGGACGCCACCGTGGCCCGCGAGGGTCTGGAGTTCGGCGTGGTCGCCCGGCAGGTGGCCGTCGGCGGGCAGCTGCTCACGCTGCGCGGCCTGGGCGGCGAGTACACCGAGATCTACCTCCCGCTGCACGGTGCGCACCAGGCGCACAACGCGGCGGTGGCGCTGGCCGCCGTGGAGGCGTTCTTCGGCGTGGGCGCGCAGCGCCAGGAGCAGCTGGACGCGGACACGGTGCGCAAGGCGTTCGCGGCGGTGGCCTCCCCGGGCCGCCTGGAGGTCGTGCGCCGCTCGCCGACCGTGGTGCTGGACGCCGCGCACAACCCGGCGGGAGCGCGGGTGACGGCGGAGGCGATCGGCGAGGCGTTCCAGTTCAGCCGGCTGATCGGGGTCGTCGGCGCGAGCGGCGACAAGAACGTGCGTGGGCTGCTGGAGGCGTTCGAGCCGGTCTTCGCGGAGATCGTGGTCACGCAGAACTCCAGCCACCGGGCGATGGACGCCGACGAGCTGGCGGGCATCGCGGTGGAGGTGTTCGGCGAGGACCGGGTGCAGGTCGAGCCGCGGCTGCCGGACGCGCTGGAGGCCGCGATCACGCTCGCCGAGGAGGAGGGCGAGTTCGCGGGCGGCGGGGTGCTCGTGACCGGTTCCGTCATCACGGTCGGCGAGGCCCGGCTGCTTCTCGGGAAGAGTGCGTGAGTCATGCGGACGCTGTGTTCCTCGACGCTGATCGGTGAGTTCTTCATCATCGGCTTCGCCGGTCTGGTCGCGATGAAGGACCCGGACCTGTCCACGGGCACCGTGTGGACGGTGTGCGGCATCGCGATGCTGCTCTGTGTGCTGCTGTGCGGCATGGTGACCCGGCCCGGGGGCGTCGCCCTCGGGTGGGCGCTGCAGATCGCGCTGGTCGCCGCCGGTTTCGCGGTGCCGCTGATGTTCTTCATGGGCGCGGTGTTCGCCGCCCTGTGGTGGGCGTCGGTGCACTTCGGGCGCAAGGTGGACGAGGCGAAGGCGAGATTCGCGGCGCAGAGCGCGCAGGGCGGCTCCGGGACACCTGACGCTGCGTGACGGGGGCCACGACACGCCCTGTAATCTCGTCCCACCGCACACCTGGCAGGAAGAAGGAGTCCCCCGTGACCCAGCGCACCCTCGTCCTCCTCAAGCCCGACGCCGTCCGTCGTGGCCTGACCGGCGAGATCATCAGCCGTATCGAGCGCAAGGCCGGCTGGCAGATCACCGCGCTGGAGCTGCGCACGCTGGACAGCGAGACGCTTGAGCAGCACTACGGCGAGCACAAGGGCAAGCCGTTCTACGAGCCGCTGGTCGAGTTCATGGCGTCCGGTCCGGTCGTGGCGATGATCGTCGAGGGTGAGCGGGTGATCGAGGGGCTGCGCGCTCTGGCGGGTCCGACCGACCCGATCGCCGCGGCGCCGGGCTCCATCCGCGGTGACTTCGGTGTGATCGTGCGGGAGAACCTGATCCACGCGTCCGACTCCGAGGAGTCCGCCGAGCGCGAGGTGAAGATCTTCTTCCCCGGTCGTGCCTGAGACGCCCGCGAGGATGTTCCGGGGATTTTTCTGACGCGCCGTCAGTTCACTCCTCGTAGCCGACCTGGGACGGCCGGACGATTTCGGCCGTCCTTTGGCATATGCCGGGCCGATCGGGGGAACGGATGCCCCCGATGGCACGTCTCACCAAGCGGGGCGCCGTCGCTTCTGATGACAATGGCGAAGACCCTCACGCCGTGTTCGTGCAGGCGCGTTTACGATGGAAGCCTTCACGTCACAGCACCCACCTCGCCTACCTGAAAAGCCCTCACAAGCTCGTGGGAAGGCCAGACGAATCCTCATGGGGAACTCAATGTCGTTCATCGGCCGTGACATGGCTGTCGACCTCGGGACCGCCAACACGCTGGTGTACGTCAGGGGTCGTGGGATCGTACTCAACGAGCCGTCCGTCGTCGCGATCAACACCAACACCGGTGGCATCCTCGCGGTCGGCGCCGAAGCGAAGAAGATGATCGGGCGCACGCCGGGCAACATCGTTGCCGTCCGTCCCCTCAAGGACGGCGTGATCGCCGACTTCGAGATCACCGAGCGGATGCTCCGCTACTTCATCCTGAAGATCCACAAGCGGCGTTATCTGGCTCGGCCGCGGGTCGTCGTCTGTGTGCCCTCGGGCATCACCGGCGTCGAGCGCCGCGCGGTCATCGAGGCGTCGACCCAGGCCGGCGCCCGCCAGGTGCACATCATCGAGGAGCCCATGGCCGCGGCCATCGGCTCCGGCCTGCCGGTCCACGAGGCCACGGGCAACATGGTGGTGGACATCGGCGGCGGCACCACGGAGGTCGCGGTCATCTCGCTCGGCGGCATCGTCACCGCGCAGTCCATCCGCGTCGCGGGCGACGAGCTGGACAACGCGATCATCCAGCACGTGAAGAAGGAGTACAGCCTTCTGCTGGGTGAGCGGACGGCCGAGCAGATCAAGATCACGATCGGCTCGGCGTACGACCTCGACACCGACGAGCACACCGAAATCCGCGGCCGGGACCTCGTCTCCGGGCTGCCCAAGACCGTCGTCATCTCCGCCGCCGAAGTGCGCAAGGCGATCGAGGAGCCCGTCAACGCGATCGTCGACGCGGTCAAGACGACCCTCGACAAGTGCCCGCCGGAGCTGAGCGGCGACATCATGGACCGCGGCATCGTCCTGACCGGCGGCGGCGCGCTGCTGCGCGGCCTGGACGAGCGGCTGCGCCGTGAGACCGGCATGCCGATCCACATCGCCGAGGACCCGCTGGACAGCGTGGCGCTGGGCTCCGGCAAGTGTGTCGAGGAGTTCGAGGCGCTCCAGCAGGTCCTGGACGCCGCGCCGCGCCGATGACGTAACACTTCGATTCCGCCGTACGAGATGATCTCCTCTCGTACGGCGGATCGTTGATATGGAGGCATAAGCTCCGCCATACGCCTCCGCACAGGTGAACACTCGCATCCGACCCCTGCACACATTCCAATGAGGAAGGGCACGGCCGCCGCACGTGAGGGACACACGAGAGAGCCGGCTTCTCCTGGTGCTGCTGATCGCCATCGCGTTCGCACTGATCACGGTGGACATCCGCGGCGGTGAGGACTCCCCGGTCGACGGTGCCCGGCAGGCCGCGGCCGCGGCCTTCGGTCCGATCGAGAACGGCGTGGCGTCGGCGGTGAACCCGGTCGGCAACGCGGTCGAGGCGGTCCGCGACTCCGGAGAGCGGCACGACCGGCTCGCCGCGCTGGAGAAGGAGAACGCGGCGCTCAAGGCCAAGCTGGGCAGCGACGACCGCAACCGCAGCAGGCTCAAGCAGCTCGACAAGATGCTGAAGGTGGCCGGTGCCGGGCAGTACGGCATCAAGGGCGCCGAGGTCATCGCCATAGGGGCGGCCCAGGGCTTCTCCTGGACCATCACCATCGACGTCGGGGCCAACGACGGCATCCGGCGCGACATGACCGTGCTGAACGGCGAGGGCCTGGTCGGCCGGGTCACCACGGTCGGCCCGAACACCTCCACCGTGCTGCTCGCCAACGACCCCGACTTCACCGTCGGTACCCGGATGGAGAGCAGCGACGAACTGGGCTTCGCCTCCGGCCAGGGCGACCGGCCGCTGCGCGTGGAACTGCTCAACGGCAAGGCCGAGGTGAAGAAGGGCGACCGGCTGGTCACCTTCGGCTCGCAGGCCGACAAGCCGTTCGTGCCCGGCGTGCCCGTCGGCGTCGTCTCCCGCGTCGACCCCTCCGGCGGCGGGCTGACCCGGACGCTGTACGTGACGCCGTTCGTCGGCTTCACCAAACTCGACATCGTCGGCGTGGTCGTCGAGGCGCCGAAGAAGGACCCTCGCGACACCGTGCTGCCGGCCAAGCCGAAGCCGGTCCCCACCCCGACGGTCACCGTCACGGTCACCCCGGGCGCGACCGCGCCGGGCGACGGGCAGCAGAACGGGCAGCAGGCGCAGCCCCAGCTGAGCGAGCAGCCGGCCACCGACCTCCAGACCGGACCACCGTCAGGCGGCGGGCAGACCCAAAACGGCCGGCAAGAGCTGCAGTAGGAGCTGACATTCCATGCGCGTCAACCGGATCCTGCTCTCCACGGCGCTGATCGTCGTCGCCCTGGTGGTGCAGGTGAGCGTCCTCGCCCGTCTGCACCTGCCGGGCGCCGTCCCCGACCTGCTGCTGCTGACCGTCCTCGGCCTCGCCCTGGTCTACGGCCATGTCGGCGGCGCCCTCATCGGCTTCGGCGCCGGCCTGCTCGCCGACCTCGCCCCACCCGCCGACCACGCTGCCGGCCGCTACGCCCTGGTGCTGTGTGTGACCGGCTACGCCGCCGGCCTGATGAGACCGGACAACGGCCGGCTGAAGTCGGCGACCGGCCCGATGGTCACGGTGGTCGCGGCCGCGATCGGCTCGACCCTGTTGTACGCCGGGGTGGGCGCCCTCGTCGGCGACACCGCCGCCCGGCACGTGGGCCTGCCGAGCCTGCTGTTCACGGCGGCCCTCTACGACCTGCTGCTGGCGCCGTTCGTGGTGCCCGGGGTGATGGCGCTGGCCCGCCGCACGGACAACGACCCGCTCGCCGAGACCGGCTCCGCCGCGAAGGCCGCCGACATCTCCTCCGGCTGGGTCGCGGGCGGCACCGGACTGAAGATCGGCGGACAGCGGGGCGGGCTGCGGGTGAAGGCGGCGCGGGCACGGGTGGCCCGTGCGGGACGCATCAAGGGGGTCAAGCGGCTGTGAGCGACGGGGAGTTCAAGTTCACCGGTACGGGTGAACGTTCGCGGAACCGGCGTTCGAGGGCCGTTCGTTCACCAGGCGTACCCACCCGGACACCGTTCGTACAGGCCCCGCCGCAGACGTCCTGAAAGGGGGAGACGGCCGCAGTGACCAACATCCCGGAGACCGGCCGGACGCCCCGCGTCCAGATCCGGCTCGTCGTCATCCAGATCCTCGTCCTCTCCCTCCTCGGCACGCTCGGCGGCCGCTTGTGGTACCTCCAGATCCGCGAGGGCGCGCAGTACCAGAAGGAGGCCTCCGGCAACCACGTGCAGCAGGTCGTCGAGCCCGCCGTGCGCGGCTCGATCCTGGACGCGCGCGGCGTGCCCCTCGCCGACAACGAGACCCGGCTGGTCGTCTCCGCGTCCCGTACGGACCTGCTGAAGCAGAAGGACGACGGCAAGGCGGTGCTCACCAAGCTCGCCGCTGTCCTCGGCATGGACCCCCAGGAGGTCCTGCTGAAGGTCCGGCTGTGCGACGCCAAGACGCCCCAGCCCTGCTGGAACGGCTCGCCGTACCAGCCGATCCCGATCACCGACGAGGCCACCCCCAAGCAGGCGCTGCAGATCCGCGAGCGCGCCGAGGACTTCCCCGGCATCAGCGCCGAGCCCGAGGCCATGCGCCGCTACCCGGCCCCCGGCAAGGCCAACACCTCGCAGGTCCTCGGCTACCTCTCCCCGGTCACCGACGAGGAGATCCAGAAGGCCAAGGACACCGACTCGCCCTTCCTGCGCTCCGACCAGGTCGGCCGCTCCGGCCTGGAGCGGCAGTACGACAAGGCGCTGCGCGGCAAGGCCGGCGTCACCCGCTACGAGGTGGACAACCTCGGCCGGGTCATCGGCAAGGCCCAGTCCGACGCCGCCGAGCCCGGCGCCAACCTCGTCACCAGCATCGACTCCCGGGTCCAGCGCGTCGCCGAGTACGAACTGGACAAGGCGATGAAGACCGCCCGCCAGCAGTTCGACAAGATCACCGGCGAGAACTACAAGGCCGACTCCGGTGCCGTGGTGGTGATGGAGGCCAAGACCGGCCGGATCGTCGCGATGGCCTCCGCGCCGACCTACGACCCCAACGTCTGGGTGGGCGGCATCTCCGGCAAGGACTACAAGGCCCTCACCGGCAAGGACTCCGACTACCCGCTGCTCAACAGGGCCATACAGGGTCAGGCGGCGCCCGGCTCGACGTTCAAGGTGGTCTCCACCGCGGCCGCCGTGCAGGCCGGTTACGAGTGGGACGGCGGCTACCCCTGCACCAGCGCGTACTCGGTGGGCGGCCAGGTCTTCAAGAACTTCGAGGGGGAGAGCTTCGGCCCCATCTCCCTCGGCCGCGCCCTCGAGGTCTCCTGCGACACCGTCTTCTACGGCCTCGCGGACCGGGAGTGGAAGAAGGACGGCGGCATCAACCCCAAGAAGGGGCAGCCGAGGGACTGGTTCTTCAAGACCGCCCACCAGTTCGGCCTCGGCAAGGAGACCGGCATCGACCTTCCCAACGAGGTCACCGGCCGCGTCCCCGACCGCGAGTGGAAGCTCGCCTACTGGCAGGCCAACAAGGACGCCTGGTGCAAGAGCGGCAAGAAGGACGGCACCTACGTCGAGAAGATCGCCTACGAGAACTGCCTCGAAGGCAACAAGATGCGCGAGGGCGACGAGATCAACTACTCCATCGGCCAGGGCGACACGCTCGTCACGCCGATCCAGGAGGCCGTGATCTACGGCGCCGTCGCCAACGGCGGCACCATGTACCAGCCGACCATCGGCAAGGCGATCATCAGCCCGGACGGCAAGAGCGTGCAGGAGATCAAGCCGACCGTGCGCGGCCGGCTGCCGGTCAGCCAGGCCACCCTCAAGGGCATGGACGACGCCTTCGCGGGCGTCATCACCCGCGGTACGGCCGCCTGGAAGTTCGGCGGCTGGCCCCAGGACAAGATCGCGCTGCACGGCAAGACCGGTACCGCGGAGGTCTACGGCAAGCAGACCACGTCGTGGCTCGCCACCTACTCCAAGGACTACACGGTGATCATGACGATCGCCCAGGCCGGTACGGGTTCGGGAGCCTCCGGTGAGGCGGTGCGCAACATCTACAGCGCGCTCTACGGCGTCCAGGGCGACGGCTCCATCGACAACAGGAAGGCGCTGCTGCCCCAGCCGCAGAAGGGCCTGCCCAAGGTCCGCACGGACGGCACCATCGCCGCCCCGAAGATCAGCGGCGACCCCGCCAAGGACGCCGAGAACGCCCAGAAGGACAACCCGACCAACGGCGGCGACCAGCAGCCCGCCGCCACGGCCTCACCGACCACCGGCGGCAACCGCAACACCCGCAGACGGCCGCGCAGGCGGGGAAGCCGGAGGACGACCCGATGACCGGCGTGAACAGCTTCTCCGTCTCCGGGTACGGCCCGGAGCGGGCCGGCTGGACCAGGATCTTCGCCCGCGACTCGCTCACCCGGCGGCTCGACTGGCCGATCCTGCTCGCCGGCCTGGCACTGTCCCTGCTGGGCTCGCTGCTGGTGTACTCGGCGACCCGCAACCGCACCGAGCTGAACCAGGGCGACCCGTACTTCTTCCTGCTGCGGCACCTGATGAACCTCGGCATCGGGCTCGCCCTGATGATCGCCACGCTCTGGCTCGGCCACCGCGCCCTGCGCAACATCGTGCCGGTCCTCTACGGCCTGTCCGTGCTGCTGGCCCTCGTGGTCCTCACCCCGCTCGGCGCGACGATCAACGGTCAGCGCAACTGGCTCGTCATCGGTGGTTTCTCGGTGCAGCCCGCCGAATTCCTCAAGGTCGCGATCATCCTGGGCATGGCCATGCTGCTGTCCGCGCGGGTCGACGCGGGCGACAAGCTCTACCCCGACCACCGGACCGTGGCCCAGTCCCTGGGGCTGGCGGCGGTGCCCTGCCTGATCCTGCTGCTGATGCCCGACCTCGGCTCGGTGCTGGCCATGGTGGCCATCATCCTGGGCGTCCTGCTCGCCTCCGGCGCCTCCAACCGCTGGGTCTTCGGCCTGCTCATCGCCGGAGCGATCGGCTGCGTCGCCATCTGGCAGCTGCACATCCTGGACGAGTACCAGATCAACCGCTTCGCCGCGTTCGCCAACCCCGACCTGGACCCCGCGGGTGTCGGCTACAACACCAACCAGGCGCGCATCGCGATCGGCTCCGGCGGCCTGACCGGCGCCGGGCTGTTCCACGGTTCGCAGACCACCGGGCAGTTCGTGCCCGAGCAGCAGACGGACTTCGTCTTCACCGTCGCCGGTGAGGAACTGGGCTTCGTCGGCGCCGGGCTCATCATCGTCCTGCTCGGAGTGGTGCTGTGGCGGGCCTGCCGTATCGCCCGCGAGACCACGGAGCTGTACAGCACGATCGTCGCCGCCGGGATCGTCGCCTGGTTCGCCTTCCAGGCGTTCGAGAACATCGGCATGACGCTCGGCATCATGCCGGTCACCGGCCTGCCCCTGCCGTTCGTCTCCTACGGCGGATCGTCGATGTTCGCGGTGTGGGTGGCGATCGGCCTGCTGCAGTCGATAAAGGTACAAAGACCGCTGTCGGCGTGAGGCAGGACGCCGGGTGCGCGCGAGGGGCCGCCACCCCCGCGCCCGGCGCCTGCTGCTCTGCCGTCGTGGGGTGACTGCCGTTAGATTCGGGTCATGGCGGAGACGAAACGCGAGATCGAGCGCAAGTACGAATCCGACGACAGCGGGCTGCCCGACCTGACCGGCGTCGCCGGAGTCGCGGCCGTCCTCGACCAGGGCGTGGCCGACCTGGACGCCACGTACTACGACACCGCCGACGAACGCCTCGCCGCGGCCGCGATCACCCTGCGCCGCCGCACCGGCGGCTCGGACGCCGGCTGGCACCTCAAGCTCCCCGTCGAACCCGGGGTACGCGACGAGATCCGCGCACCGCTGTCCGACACCGTGCCCGACGCGATCGCCGCGCTGGTCCGCTCCCGGATCCGGCACGCCGAACTGATCCCCGTGATGCGGCTGCGCAGTTCCCGGGACGTGTGCCACCTGCTCGCCGCCGACGGCGCGCTGCTGGCCGAGGCGAGCGTGGACGACGTACGCGCCGAACGGCTCAACCGGGCGGGCGGAACCGCCCGGTGGACCGAGATCGAAGTGGAGCTGGCCGACGGCGGCGACCCCGCATTCCTCCGCAAGATCGACAAACACCTGCGCAAGGCGGGCGTCCGGCCGTCGCAGTCCCCCTCCAAGCTGGCCCGTGCCCTCGAGGAGACCGGCGGTACCCGGACCCGGACCGCCGCACCGGCCGGGCCCGTCACCGCCGGCGACCACCTCCTCGCCTATCTGCGGGCCCAGCGCGACGCCATCGTCGACGGCGACCCGGCGATCCGACGGGACCTCCCCGACTCCGTGCACAGGACACGCGTGGCGACCCGCCGCATGCGCAGCACCTTCCGCACCTTCGGCAGCGTCCTCGACCGCGCCGTCACCGATCCGGTCGCCGCCGAACTGAAGTGGCTGGCCGGCGAGCTGGGCGCCGACCGCGACCAGGAGGTCCTGGCCGCACGCCTGACCGACGCCCTCGCCGACGTCCCGCCCGCCCTGGTCCACGGCCCCGTCCACGAGCGGCTCACCGCGTGGGCGAGCGCCCGGCACGGCCGCACCCGCGGCCACCTCCTCGCCGTACTGGACTCGGCCCGTACGCTCGCCCTGTTCGACACCCTCGACGCCGTGCTCGCCGACCCGCCGCTGCGCAAGAAAGCCGCGAAGAAACCGGACGCGGTGCTCGCCGCCGCCGTACGCAAGGACCTCGCCAAGGTCTCCCGGCTGCTCGCACGCGCCCTCGACCTGCCGCCCGGGCACGAGCGCGACCTCGCCCTGCACGAGGCCCGCAAGAAGGCCAAGCGCACCCGGTACGCCGCCGAGGCCGCCACCCCCGCCCTCGGCGGCCCCGCCCGCTCGCTGGCCAAGTCGATGAAGTCCCTCACCGGCCTGCTCGGCGACCACCAGGACAGCGTGATGGCCCGGCAGACCCTGCGCGAACTGTCCGCGGTCGCCCACGCGGCGGGGGAGAGCGCCTTCACCTACGGGCTGCTGCACGGCAGGGAGGAGGCCCGCGCCGCGGCCGCCGAGCGGGAGCTGCCCGGCCTGTGGAAGGAGATCCAGCGAGGGGCGAGTCTGTGAGCGTACGGGAGAGGCCGCCGACCGGGTTACGCTGAAGGGTCCCCCCTGTCAGCTCACGAAGGTTCCCCCGATGTCTGTCGAGTCGGTGTTCCCGCAGCTCGAAGCCCTGCTCCCGCATGTGCAGAAGCCGATCCAGTACGTGGGCGGCGAACTGAACTCCACCGTCAAGCCCTGGGACAGCTGCGATGTCCGCTGGGCGTTGATGTACCCGGACGCGTACGAGGTCGGCCTGCCCAACCAGGGCGTCATGATCCTCTACGAGGTCCTCAACGAGCAGGAGGGCGTCCTCGCCGAGCGCACCTACAGCGTGTGGCCGGACCTGGAGGCGCTGATGCGTGAGCGCGGCGTCCCGCAGTTCACGGTCGACAGCCACCGCCCGGTGAAGGCGTTCGACGTGTTCGGCCTCAGCTTCTCCACGGAGCTGGGCTACACCAACATGCTCACCGCCCTCGACCTCGCCGGCATCCCGCTGGAGGCGAAGGACCGCGGTCTGGACGACCCGGTCGTCGTGGCCGGCGGACACGCCGCGTTCAACCCGGAGCCGATCGCCGACTTCATCGACGCGGCCGTCATCGGCGACGGCGAGCAGGCCGTCCTCGACATCACGAGGATCGTCAAGGAGTGGAAGGCCGAGGGCCGCCCCGGCGGCCGCGAGGAACTGCTGCTGCGCCTGGCGAAGACCGGCGGGGTGTACATCCCGCAGTTCTACGACGTCGAATACCTGCCGGATGGCCGGATCGCGCGCGTCGTGCCGAACCGCTCCGGCGTGCCGTGGCGGGTCTCCAAGCACACCGTCATGGACCTGGACGAGTGGCCCTACCCCAAGCAGCCGCTGGTCCCGCTGGCCGAGACGGTGCACGAGCGGATGTCCGTGGAGATCTTCCGCGGCTGCACCCGCGGCTGCCGCTTCTGCCAGGCCGGCATGATCACCCGCCCGGTGCGCGAGCGTTCCATCACCGGCATCGGCGACATGGTCGAGAAGGGTCTGAAGGCGACCGGCTTCGAGGAGGTCGGCCTGCTGTCGCTGTCCTCCGCCGACCACAGCGAGATCGGCGACATCGCCAAGGGCCTCGCGGACCGCTACGAGGACGACAAGATCGGCCTCTCGCTGCCCTCCACCCGCGTCGACGCCTTCAACGTCGACCTGGCCAACGAGCTGACCCGCAACGGCCGCCGCTCCGGTCTGACCTTCGCCCCCGAGGGCGGCTCCGAGCGCATGCGCAAGGTCATCAACAAGATGGTCTCGGAGGAGGACCTGATCCGCACGGTCGCCACCGCCTACGGCAACGGCTGGCGCCAGGTGAAGCTGTACTTCATGTGCGGCCTGCCCACGGAGACCGACGAGGACGTCCTGCAGATCGCCGACATGGCCACGCGCGTCATCGCCAAGGGCCGTGAGGTGTCGCGGTCCAACGACATCCGCTGCACCGTGTCCATCGGCGGCTTCGTCCCCAAGCCTCACACCCCCTTCCAGTGGGCGCCGCAGCTGTCCGCCGAGGAGACCGACGCGCGCCTGGAGAAGCTGCGCGACAAGATCCGCGGCGACAAGAAGTACGGCCGCTCCATCGGCTTCCGCTACCACGACGGCAAGCCCGGCATCGTCGAGGGCCTGCTCTCGCGCGGCGACCGCCGTATCGGCGCCGTCATCCGCGCGGTCTACGAGGACGGCGGCCGCTTCGACGGCTGGCGCGAGCACTTCTCCTACGACCGCTGGATGAGCTGCGCCGACAAGGCGCTGGCCCCCTTCGGCGTCGACGTCGACTGGTACACCACCCGCGAGCGCACCTACGAGGAGGTCCTGCCCTGGGACCACCTCGACTCGGGCCTCGACAAGGACTGGCTGTGGGAGGACTGGCAGGACGCCCTCGACGAGACCGAGGTCGACGACTGCCGCTGGACCCCGTGCTTCGACTGCGGCGTCTGCCCGGCCATGGACACCCACATCCAGGTCGGCCCGACGGGCAAGAAGCTGCTGCCGCTGACGGTCAAGAACGCCGCCCCGGCGCCCGCGGCAAGCGGTCACACGCACTGACGGGAACGACCCCGCAGAGCCCCCTGTCCCGCCCGGGACCGGGGGCTTTGCGCCGTCTGCGCCCCGGGCTGGCCGGTGGCCGGCGCAGGCCCTAGGGGGTGTCTCGCCGATCACGCCGGGCTCGCGACGCCTGGCACCGCACCTCGCCGCGTTGTCGTCACTCCCCGATGCTCCGCATCGGCTCCCTCCTCCGCCTTGCGATGCACGGCACCAGACGCCGCTCCCTGATCCGGCCTGATCGACGAGACACCCCCTAGCGTCGGATCATGCACCCGCCCCGCGGCGAGCCGGTGGCGGACACGGCGCCCGGCCTGTCCGCCGGGCCGGTCGTCCTCGCCTGGCTGACGCAGTTCCTGGTCGGAACCGATCTCTTCGTGGTGGCGCCGCTGCTGCCGCGTATTGCCTCCTCGTTCGCCGTCTCCGCGGCGAGCACCGGTCTGCTGGTCACGGCCTTCTCGGTCGCCTACGTGGTGGCGTCGCCCTTCGCCGGCTGGGTCTCCGACCGCTGGGACCGCGCCACCGTCCTGGTGGTCGCGCTGGTGCTGTTCTCCGCGGCCAACGTCGGCACCGCGCTGGCACCCGGCTTCGGCGTGCTGCTGCTCGCCCGGGTCGTCGCCGGTGTCGCGGCCGCCGCGACCGGGCCCACCGTGTACGCGCTGGTCAGCACCCGGGCGCGTCCCCAGGCCAGGGCGCAGGTCCTGGCCGTGGTCGGATCGGGCCTGCTGACCGCGCTGTGGGTGGGCGCGCCGGCCGGTTCGCTGCTGGGGCGGTACGTGGGCTGGCAGGCCGCCTTCGTCATCCTGGCGGCGGGCACGTTCCTGCTGGCGTTCCCGCACGCGTTCGTCTGGCGGGCCCGGCCGGCCCCCGCGCCCGCCGGCCCGGCCGGGGCACCCCGGAGGGCCGGGCCGTCCGGAGCGGGCACCGTGCTGTCCGCCGTCGCGGTGACGACCCTGTGGGCGTTCGCCGTGTACACCCTGTACACGTTCCTGGCCATCGCGCTGCACGCCGACGGCCGGGCCACCGCGGTGACCTGACTGCTGGTCGTCTACGGCATCGGCGCCGTCGCCGGCGGCCAGGTGGGCGGCCGGCTGGCGGACCGGGGCGACGCGGTACGGATCACCCGGTCGGCGCTGGCGCTGACGGCGGTGCTGGAAGCCGCCGTGGCCCTGCTGTTCGCGGTCACCTGGACACTGGCCTGCGCGCTGGGCCTGTTCGCGCTGGCGGCCTATGCCTTCTTCCCCGCCCAGCAGCGCCATCTCGTCGACCTGTTCCCCGGGCGGGCGACCGCCGTGCTGTCGTGGAACAACAGCGCCCTGTTCGTGGGCCTGTCCCTGGCCGGCGCCGTCGGCGGGCCCGTCGTCCACGCCCTGGACTACCGGGCGCTGCTGTACATCGGCGCCGGTGCGGCGGTGGCGGCCTGCCTCGTCGCCCGGGGCCGCACGCCCCGCTTCCGTACCGAGGCGCGGCGGCCGGCCGGAGCGGGCCGCCGGCGGCCGTGACGGCATCGCAATCCGTACGGTGAATCCGCGGCGGCGGCCGCTGCGTCCTGTCAGACATGGAACCGCACAAGCCCGCGCCCGCGGAACAGCAGAAGCCTTCGCCCCGGCAGCCGGAAGGGTGTCTCGTCGTCGCTCTTCGCCTGCCCGTGCGGATCGTCGTGCTGGTCCTCGTCGTGCCGGTGCGGATGCTGTGGGACGCGGGCGTCGTCGCCGGGCGGCTGCTGCGGGACACGGTGCTGCGGCCCGTCGGCCGGGCACTGCTGTGGCTGGGGAAGGCCCTGTTCGTGTGGCCGCTGGTTTCGCTGTGGCGGTATGCCCTTGTCCCGCTCGCCGCCGCCCTAGGCTGGCTCGGGCGGTTCCTGCTCGTCGTGCCGGCGGTGTGGCTGTACCGCCGGGTGCTCACCCCCGTCGGGCACGCGCTGGCGTGGGCGGTGCGGGGGACCGGAGCCGGGATCGCCTGGCTGGCGCTGGGCATCGGCGCGGGCCTGGCGTGGCTGTACGCGCGGGTGCTGACGCCGGTCGGACACGGCCTGCTGTGGGTGCTGCGCGGCATCGGGTCCGTCCTCGGGGCGGTGGGCGCCGGGACGTACACGGTCCTCGCCGGGCTCGTGCGCCACCTGGTCGTCGTACCGGCGCTGTGGCTGTGGACCTGGCTGCTCGCTCCCGCGGGGCGGGCCGTCGCCTGGTGCGCGCGGGGCGTGCTGTGGGTGCTCGGGGCGGCCGTCACCGGCATCGGAATCGCTCTGTACTGGCTCACCCGGGTGCTGTTCGTACTGCCCGCGCTCGCCCTGTGGCGGTGGGTGCTCGTGCCCGTCGGCCGGGTCCTCGCCGTCGTCGCCCGCGAGGTGGGGGCCGCGCTCGGGCACGCCTGGCGCATCGCCGGACGGATCTCTCTCGCCGTGGGGCGCTTCCTCGGCACCGTCCTGCGGTGGGTCCTGGTCGAGCCGCTGCGCTGGGCGTACCGCAGGGTGCTCACTCCGGTCGGCCACCTCGTGCGCGACGCCGTCCTCAGGCCCGCCGCCAAGGCCGCACGCGGCGTCGGGCGGGCCGTGCGGGAGGCGCTCGCCGCGGCGCGGGAGTCGGCGCGGCAGGCCCGGGCGGACGTCCGGCGGATGCTGTTCGGTGAACCCCGCCGGAGTGAGGCGGTGGCCCGGCGGGAACCCGGTGGTCCCGGGACACGTACTCTTGATAGACGTACGACCGCTCTCACAAAGGACTAGGACACTGGGCAAGCGACAGCCCGAAGGCCCGCCGCCCGCACCCGCGGTGCAGCGCATCCGACTGCGCTACACCAAGCGCGGCCGCCTGAGGTTCACCAGCCACCGCGACTTCCAGCGCGCCTTCGAGCGCGCGCTGCGCCGCGCCGACGTACCCATGGCGTACTCGGCGGGGTTCACGCCGCACCCGAAGGTGTCGTACGCCAATGCCGCACCCACCGGCACGGGCAGCGAGGCGGAGTACCTGGAGATCGCGCTCACCGCGCCGCGTGATCCGGAGCAGCTGCGCGTCCTCCTCGACGAGTCGCTGCCCACCGGGCTCGACGTGATCGAGGCGGTCGAGGCGCGCACGTCCGGGCTCGCCGACCGGCTCACGGCTTCCGTATGGGAGCTGCGGCTGGACGGCGTCGATGCGGCCGACGCGCGACGCGCGGTGGAGGCCTTCACCGCGGCCGGGACGGTGGAGGTGCAGCGCCTGACCAAGAACGGCATGCGCACCTTCGACGCCCGTCCGGCCGTCGTGAGCCTGGAGACAACTGAAACGCTCAGTTCGCCGGCTGATAGGCCGAGCGACCAGCCCTGTGCGATACTGCGGCTGGTTGTTCGGCACGTGACGCCTGCCGTACGACCCGACGACGTCCTGTCCGGTCTCCGCGCCGTGGCCGACCTGGCGCCGCCGGTCCCCGCAGCGGTGACCAGGCTGGCGCAGGGGCTGTTCGATGAAGAGACCGGCACGGTGACCGACCCGCTCGCGCCCGACCGCGAGGCAGCGGCGGCCCTCGAAACGGCCGCTCCGGCTGCCGCCGCGACGGCGCCGACGCCGGAAGGTTCCGCGTAGGGACGAACGTCGTAAGCGCCGCCCTCGTACTCGGGAGCCACCTGGGTCGGGCAGCGCACCGACCACAAGACTTTCGCCAGGCCGTACGCGACAAGGTGTACGGAACCGGCGAGACAGGACACAGAAAGCTCCCGTGTGGCGCCCGCGCCCCGGACGGCGGCACCGCGCATCGCGCGAGCCGCGGACGTCAACGGCGGCCGATCCTCGTGATCGGCCCCGGACCAGGCGCGGCGCCCGGGAGCCCGACGGGAGATACGCCCGCATGCTCGAGCCGACCGAACCCACCCAGGGTTCCGAAGACAACAACACTCCGAGCGACACCCTGCCGCCGCGTCGTCGGCGCCGTGCCGCTTCCCGCCCGGCCGGTCCGCCGGCCCGCACCACCTCCGACGCCCCCGCCGAGACGGTCGAGCCGGCCATACCGGCCGCCGCGACCGCCCAGGCGGACGATGAGGCCGCCGAGGCCGTCGCCGCCGCGGTGAACACCGAGGCCGAGGAGGAGGCCGCCGTCGCCGAGGCGCCGGCCCCGCAGGCCGAGGAGGAGGCCGCGCCGGCCCGCCGTACGCGGCGCCGTGCGACCCGCAAGGCCACCGCGCCCGCCGGTGCGCCCGCGTCCGCCGAGGCCGCTGAGACCGTCGTGACGTCCGGTGCCGGTGAGGCTGCCGAGGCCAAGGCCACCGAGGTGGCCGAGACCGCTGCCGTCGGGACGGCCGGGGCCGAGGCCGCCGAGGAGCCCGCGCCGCAGGGCCGGGGCCGCCGGCGCGCCACGCGCCGCGCCTCGGCGCCCGCCGGAGCGCCGGCCGCCGCCGAGACCGCCGAGACCGTGGTGCCCGCCGCCGAGACCGCCGTGGTGCCCGCCGCCGAGACCGCCGAGGCGCCCGCCGCCCAGGCCGTCGAGGAAGACGCCGCGCCCGCCCGCCGCTCGCGGCGTCGCGTGACCCGCCGGGTGTCCGCGCCCGCCGGTGCGCCCGAGGCCGCCGAGACGGTCGTGGCCGCCGGTGCCGCCGAGGCGGAAGCGACCGCCGACACCGCGGCGCCCGAGGCCCCTGCAGCGGAGGCCCCTGCAGCGGAGACCCCCGCGCCCGAGGCCCCCGCCGAGGAGGCCGCCCCCAAGGGCCGTGGCCGCCGCCGGGTCGCCCGTCGCGCTTCCGCGCCCGCCGGAACGCCGGCCGCCGCCGAGACGCCCGTGACCGCCGAGACCCCCGTGGGCGCCGGTGTCGACACCGAGGCCGCCGCCGTGGCCGGCGTGGGCGAGCCCACCGCCAAGGCGCAGGAGCAGGCCCAGGCCACCGCGCAGCAGAAGGCGGCCGCCGAGGAGGCTCCCGCCGCCAAGGCCACCGAGCAGACCGAGGACGGCGGCCCGCGCCGTGGCCGCCGCCGCGTGGAGCGGCGCGCCGCGTCCGGCTTCGCCGCGCCCGCGCAGTCCGCCGCCGACGAGTCCGGCTCCCCGCGCCGGCCCGCGCGCCCCGCGGTCGCCGTCTTCCAGGCGCCCGTGTTCACCGAGCCGAAGTTCCAGACCCCGGAGCGCGCCGCCGCCGAGGCGGCCGCCGAGACCCGCCCCGCCCAGGCCGCCCAGGCCGTCGAGGCGGAGGAGCCGGCCGAGGAGCAGGGCGCCTCGCGGCGCCGCCGCCGTCGCCGGGGCGCGGCCGAGGAGCCGGAGCGGACCGCCGAGAGCGCCGTCGAGGCCGAGACCGCCACCGCCGACGAGGAGGCGGAGGAGGTCGACGACCAGGCCGAGGACGCCGCCGAGGGCGAGGACGGCGAGGAGACCGGGTCCCGTCGCCGCCGTCGTCGTGGCGGCCGCCGTCGCCGCCGCGGTGAGTCCGGTGACGCCGAGGGCGCCGAGGCCGACGGCGAGGAGCTCGCCGCCGAGCAGGCCGCTCAGGACGCCGAGGACACCGCCGAGCAGGTCGAGGAGGATGACGAAGAGGCCGCGGAGTCGGCCGAGGAGGACGCCGACGACCAGGCCGGCGGGTCCACCGCGGGCAGCCGTCGCCGCCGTCGCCGCCGCCGTCGCGCCGGTGACTCCTCGACGGACGGCGAGCCGTCCTCCGACGACCCGGAGCGCACCGTCGTCAAGGTGCGCGAGCCGCGGCCGGCGCGCGAGAAGAGCTCCGAGCCGTCCGACGAGGTGCAGTCCATCAAGGGCTCCACGCGTCTGGAGGCCAAGAAGCAGCGCCGCCGTGAGGGCCGCGAGCAGGGCCGCCGCCGCGTGCCGATCATCACCGAGGCGGAGTTCCTGGCCCGCCGCGAGGCCGTCGAGCGCGTCATGGTCGTCCGCCAGCACGGCGACCGCACGCAGATCGGCGTGCTCGAGGACGGCGTGCTCGTCGAGCACTACGTCAACAAGGAGCAGTCGACCTCGTACGTCGGCAACGTCTACCTCGGCAAGGTGCAGAACGTCCTGCCGTCGATGGAGGCCGCCTTCATCGACATCGGCAAGGGCCGCAACGCCGTGCTGTACGCCGGTGAGGTCAACTTCGAGGCGCTCGGCATGGCCAACGGGCCGCGCCGCATCGAGTCCGCGCTGAAGTCCGGCCAGTCGGTCCTGGTGCAGGTCACGAAGGACCCGATCGGTCACAAGGGCGCCCGCCTGACCAGCCAGGTCTCCCTGCCGGGCCGCTACCTCGTGTACGTGCCCGAGGGCTCGATGACCGGCATCAGCCGCAAGCTGCCCGACACCGAGCGGGCCCGGCTGAAGACCATCCTCAAGAAGATCGTCCCCGAGGACGCGGGCGTCATCGTGCGCACCGCCGCCGAGGGCGCGAGCGAGGACGAGCTGCGCCGCGACGTCGAGCGGCTGCAGGCGCAGTGGGAGGACATCCAGAAGAAGGCCAAGAACGGCGGCAACGGCAGCGCTCCGACGCTGCTGTACGGCGAGCCGGACATGACCGTCCGGGTCGTGCGCGACATCTTCAACGAGGACTTCTCCAAGGTCATCGTCAGCGGTGACGAGGCGTGGCAGACCATCCACGGGTACGTCGCGCACGTCGCGCCGGATCTCGCGGACCGGCTGCAGCGCTGGACCAGCGAGGTCGACGTCTTCGCCACGTACCGGATCGACGAGCAGCTCGCCAAGGCGCTGGACCGCAAGGTCTGGCTGCCCAGCGGCGGTTCGCTGGTGATCGACCGGACCGAGGCGATGGTCGTCATCGACGTCAACACCGGCAAGTTCACCGGTCAGGGCGGCAACCTCGAGGAGACGGTCACCAGGAACAACCTGGAGGCGGCCGAGGAGATCGTGCGTCAGCTGCGGCTGCGCGACCTCGGCGGCATCATCGTGATCGACTTCATCGACATGGTGCTGGAGTCCAACCGGGACCTGGTGCTGCGCCGTCTGCTGGAGTGCCTGGGCCGCGACCGCACCAAGCACCAGGTCGCCGAGGTGACCTCGCTGGGCCTGGTGCAGATGACCCGCAAGCGGGTCGGCCAGGGTCTGCTGGAGTCCTTCTCCGAGACCTGCGTGCACTGCAACGGCCGCGGTGTCATCGTCCACCTCGACCAGCCCAGCTCCAACGGCGGCGGCGGCAAGCGCAAGAAGCGCGCCCGGGCCGGTGCGGCCGAGCAGCCGCACGAGCACGAGCACGAGGTCGTGGAGGCGGCGGTGCAGACCGCGCCGACCGTCGAGGAGGAGGCCGAGAGCGAGGCCGAGGTGGCCGCCGAGGCCGCCGAGCCGGTCGCGCTGCCCGAGCCGGCCTTCGCCCCCGACGAGGAGCTGTACAGCAGCATCGCCGAGGCCGAGGCGGCCGCGTCCCGCGGTGGCCGCGGCCGGCGCCGGGCGAGCCGGCGGGCGTCCGCTCCGGCGGGCGCGCCGAGGGCGGAGTCCGCGAAGGCGGAGGCCCCCGCGGCCGAGCCGGTGAAGGCCGAGGCCACGAAGCCGGAGCAGCCGAAGGGCAGGGGGCGCAGGGCCGCGCGGGCCGAGGCCGTCGCCGAGGCGCAGGCGCCGACCGCGCAGGACGTGACCGCCGAGCAGGAGGCCGAGCGTCCCGTGCAGCCGGAGCCGGCCGCCGAGGCGCTGGCCGAGCCCGCGGCCGTCGAGGACGCCGTCGTGGCGCCCGAGGCGCCGGAGGCCGAGCCGGCCGCGCCCCAGGGCCGTACCCGCCGTCGGGCCACCCGCCGGGTTTCCGCTCCGGCCGGTTCGCCCGCCGGGGCCGAGGCCGCCGTGGTGACCGTCGCGGAGACCGCGCCCGCCGCCCCGCAGCAGGCCGAGGCCCCCGCCGAGGCGCAGGCCCCGGTCGTCGAGGCTGCCGAGGCTCCCGCCGAGGCCGCCGCTCCGGCCCGTCCGCGGCGCCGCGCGGTGCGCAAGGCCACCGCGCCGACCGCACCCGCGGAGACGGCCGTCGTGGTCCTGCCGTCCGCCGAGGCGCAGGCCCCGGCGGAGACGGCCGAGGCCGCCGACGCGGCGCAGGCCGCCGAGGAGACCGAGGCCGCCCCGGCCAAGAAGACCGCCCGCAAGGCGGCCAAGAAGGCCACGGCGAAGAAGGCCGCCACCAAGAAGGCGACGGCCACCAAGACGGCCGCGAAGAAGACGGCGGCCAAGAAGACGACGACGAAGAAGGCGGCGGCCAAGAAGACGGCCGCCAAGAAGACGGCCGCCAAGAAGACGTCGGCGGCGCAGCAGGCGGCTCCGTCCGTCTCGGCCTCCACCGACGAGTCCTGACCGATCACGTCACACGGGGCCCGGTTTGACCCTTCCGGGCCGGGCCCCGTAACCTAGACCGTCGGCGTGTCCAATGCACATGCCACATCCCCGTAAACCTCTTCCTCCCGGGCACACGGCTGGCCGGGAGAGGTCGTCCGCGTCTGCCGGGTGGCTGGCCTGCGGGGGTGCCGTTCCCCGAGCGAGAGAGTGAGATCCGCGTGTACGCCATCGTGCGCAGCGGTGGTCGCCAGCACAAGGTTGCTGTCGGCGACATCGTTGAGGTTGACAAGATTTCCACTGCCAATGTTGGCGACACGGTCGAGCTCTCGACCCTGCTCGTTGTCGACGGCGACGCCGTGACCAGCGACCCGTGGGTGCTGGCCGGCATCAAGGTCCAGGCCGAGGTCGTGGACCACCACAAGGGCCAGAAGATCGACATTCTGCGCTACAAGAACAAGACCGGCTACCGCCGTCGTCAGGGCCACCGCCAGCAGTACACGGCGATCAAGGTCACGTCGATCCCCACGGCCGCGAAGTAAGGGACTGAGGAGAAATGGCACACAAGAAGGGCGCATCGTCCACCCGGAACGGTCGCGACTCCAATGCCCAGCGGCTCGGCGTGAAGCGCTTCGGCGGTCAGGTCGTCAACGCGGGTGAGATCCTGGTCCGCCAGCGCGGCACCCACTTCCACCCGGGTGCGGGCGTCGGCCGTGGCGGCGACGACACGCTGTTCGCGCTGCAGGCCGGTTCGGTGCAGTTCGGCACCTTCCGCGGCCGCAAGGTCGTGAACATCGTTCCGGTCGCCTGAGACGGCTGATCGGAAGCTTTCGCGAGGCGGACCTCACTTCCCGGTCGGGAAGGCGGGTCCGCCTTTCGCGTGTTACACCGAAGACATCTCGTACCAAGCTCGTACCACGAGAATCTCTCGTACGTTTCTGGAGGCACCCCACATGACCACCTTCGTGGACCGCGTCGAACTGCATGTCGCCGCGGGTAACGGAGGTCACGGCTGTGCCTCCGTCCACCGTGAGAAGTTCAAGCCGCTCGGCGGTCCGGACGGCGGCAACGGCGGGCGTGGCGGCGACGTCATCCTCACCGTCGACCAGTCCGTGACCACGCTGCTGGACTACCACCACTCCCCGCACCGCAAGGCCACCAACGGCAAGCCCGGCGAGGGCGGCAACCGCTCCGGCAAGGACGGCCAGGACCTCATCCTGCCGGTCCCGGACGGCACCGTCGTCCTGGACAAGGCCGGCAACGTCCTCGCCGACCTCGTCGGCCACGGCACCTCCTTCGTCGCCGCCCAGGGCGGCCGCGGCGGCCTCGGCAACGCGGCGCTGGCCTCCGCCCGCCGCAAGGCGCCCGGGTTCGCGCTGCTCGGCGAGCCGGGGGACCTGCAGGACATCGTGCTGGAACTGAAGACCGTCGCCGACGTGGCGCTGGTCGGCTACCCGAGCGCCGGCAAGTCCTCGCTGATCTCGGTGCTGTCCGCCGCCAAGCCGAAGATCGCGGACTACCCGTTCACCACGCTCGTGCCGAACCTCGGTGTCGTCACCGCCGGTTCGACCGTCTACACCATCGCCGACGTGCCCGGCCTCATCCCCGGCGCCAGCCAGGGCAAGGGCCTGGGCCTGGAGTTCCTGCGCCACGTCGAGCGGTGCAGCGTGCTCGTGCACGTGCTGGACACGGCGACCCTGGAGTCCGACCGTGACCCCGTCTCCGACCTCGACATCATCGAGGAGGAGCTGCGCCAGTACGGCGGCCTCGGCAACCGTCCGCGCATCGTCGTCCTGAACAAGATCGACGTGCCCGACGGCAAGGACCTCGCCGAGATGGTCCGCCCCGACCTGGAGGCCCGCGGTTACCGGGTCTTCGAGGTGTCCGCGGTCGCCCACACGGGCCTGAAGGAGCTGTCGTTCGCCCTGGCCGACCTGGTGGGCAAGGCGCGGGCCGCCAAGCCCAAGGAGGAGGCGACCCGTATCGTCATCCGGCCCAAGGCCGTCGACGACGCCGGGTTCACCGTCACCCGTGAGGACGCCGCCGGCGAGCCGCTGTTCCGGGTGCGCGGCGAGAAGCCCGAACGCTGGGTGCGCCAGACCGACTTCAACAACGACGAGGCCGTCGGCTACCTCGCCGACCGGCTCAACCGCCTCGGTGTGGAAGAGGAGTTGATGAAGGCGGGCGCCCGCTCCGGCGACGGCGTCGCCATCGGCCCCGAGGACAACGCGGTCGTCTTCGACTGGGAGCCGACCGCGATGGCCGGCGCCGAGATGCTCGGCCGGCGTGGCGAGGACCACCGCTTCGAGGCCCCGCGCCCCGCGGCCCAGCGCCGCCGCGACCGCCAGGCCGAACGGGACGAGGCCGAGCAGGAGTTCGACGACTTCGATCCCTTCTAGGCCGACGCCCTTCCCGGTGCGGCGGGCGGCGGTTCAGAAGCCGCCGCCCAGCTGCACGTACTCCCGCACGCTCAGCGCGCTGTGGGCCGTGCCCAGCAGCGCGTCCCCGTTGGTGCGGGACCCGGGGCCACCGGACGTGGACAGCAGGGCGCGCACGCCGCTGTCGGCCCAGGCGCACTGGTGCACGTGTGCGTCCCGGACGACGATCACCTGGCACTTGAACAGCACGGGCCCCTTGCCGCCGGCCTCCTCGCCCTTCAGGAGGAACAGCCGCGGCCTCTCGGCCACGGTCACGCCGGGTGCCTCGGCGGCCGTGCGCAGCATGTGGTCGCGGGCCCGCCGCGGGTCCTCGATGCGGCCGAAGGCGCCGTCGACCCTGAGCCACTGGCCCGGGGTCCCCGTGGGCCCGTCCAGGTACGGGGCGAAGAAGCCGGACACCTCCGTGACGTCCTCCTGGCCGGGGTCCGGTGCGGTGGCGACGCGGGGAACGCCGTCCGGCCGGCTCTCCCTGCGGATCCAGCCGTCGTCCCAGAGCGTCGCGGGCATCGTGAGGACGGGCGGCCCCGAGGGGTAGCGGACGTGGGCCTTCGCGCCCGCGAGCGGCCCCCGGGTCATGCTCCAGACCCCCGGCCCGGCGCACACCAGGGCCACCACGGCGCAGGACACCCACGCCGTCCTGCGGCTCCTGGTACGGGCCAGGAAGAACGCGAGCAGCGCGAAACCGCCGCCCACGCCGAGCAGGACGGCCCCGGCCGTCCGCCGTCCCTCCCGGCTGCCCCGGGTCTCGCCCTCCTCCTGCGGCACCGGGGCCGTGACCGTGAAGTGGTCCTCGTTGCTCAGCTCGTCCTTGGGGTCGTCCGGGAAGACGGCCACCGTGACGTTCTCGGTCACCAGCGCCGTGTCCAGCCGCAGCGTGAGCGGCTGGATGCGCGTGCACGAGAGCACCCGCCGCGTCCCCACCTTCCGGCAGCCGTCGCCGACGTCCACCGGGGTGGTGTGGGCGGGGAAAAAGTACTGCAGCGTCGCGCCCTTCGCCAGGCGCGCCCCCTCGGGCAGGGCGGACTTGGCGCCGCTCACCTCGGGGTGCACCGTGACGGTCCCGCCCACCTCGGCGGTGAGGTATTCCTCCTGCACCGCGACGGAGTAGCCAGGGCTGTCCGCTGCCGCGCTCGCGGGGGCCGTCACGGCCAGCAGCGCCGTCACCGCGGCCATGCCCAGGGCGGCACGATGGGCCCTCATCCGCGTCCTTCCGTCGACTCCCGCGGTACCTGCGTGAGACCGCCGTGCGGCGCGAACGGTTGTACCGAAGGACGGAAAGGGCCCGCCCGCGCTCCCATGAGGGAGATGCGGGCGGGCCCTTGCGATGGGTCAGCGGCTCAGACCACCGGCTCCGGATCCCGTTCCGCCGGCGACGGCTCCTCCGCCTTCTCCGACGGCCCCGAGGCCCCCGGGTTCTGACCGCCGGCCCGGCCGAAGCGCGGCTTCGCGGCGATCAGCGGCAGCGTCAGGATGCCCAGGAACAGCGGCGCGAACATGTACCGGGCGAGCGGTGCCGGGTTGGCCGCAACCACCGTCAGCTGCAGCGCCAGCGGGATCGACATCATGGCCAGCGGCGCCCAGGAGCGCTGCCGGCGCGAGAACGTCAGGAAGATCCCGTACGCCACGTAGCACCAGGTCGCGCCCCGCCACAGCAGCCACTGCAGCTGCGGCGTCTTGCTGGCCTTCCATGTGAAGAACGCCAGCTTGTGCAGGGTGTCGCTGACCGGGCGGATCTTCAGGATCGGCCGGTACTCACTGTGCTTGATGTCCTGGTTCCAGTCGGCCCAGCCGAACAGGTCCTTCGGCACCGACGGCGCGCTGATCAGCGTCTGGCCCATCTTGTCGGCCGGCCCGGGGAACGGCGACCAGGCGATGTGCGAGCGGCACAGCCGCGCCCCGATCATCTGGTCCGGGGTGCGCTGCAGGACCCGCATCCACAGGTCCATCAGCTCGGTGTTGTACTCGGCGGCCTTCGGCCGGTTCATCGGCGGCCGCATCGCCCAGTCGGCGTTGTAGCAGTTGGCCGCCTTGCCACCCCAGTGGGACAGCGGCGCCACCTTGGCCATCAGGTCCTTGTCGGCCTGGGTGAAGGTCCACGGCGCCTTGCCGTAGACGACCGCGATGTCCGCGTAGTTCATCGCGTACACCTGGTCCTTGGTCGGCGTGATCACGCCCAGCGCGGGGTAGATCCACAGCTGCAGCGCGCCCGCGATCACCGCCGGGATCACCGTCGCGACCAGCATCGCCCGGCGCATCTTCGGCAGGACGAACAGCAGCACCGGCGCGGCGAGAACGGCGACCAGCAGACCGTTGTTGCGGAACAGGCCCATCGCCAGGAAGCCGACGAAAAGCATCGCGACGTCGTTGCGGAACGCCTTGTCACGCACCGCCTGCCGGCCGCGCATCCGGCGCACCACGAGCCGTCCGGCCGCGCCGAAGGCCACGACAGAGCCGATGACGAACGGCACGTCCTTCCACACGAAGATGGTGAACGAACCGATCGACGGCAGTACCGCCACCGCGATCGCGGCCGTCGCGCACCACTTGCCCGGCACCCCGAACTGCCGCAGTGTCGTCGCCACATAGGCGAGCGACGCCGCCATGGCCACGCTCTGCAGGAACGTCAGCAGTGACAGGTCACCGGTGATGTTGAGCGACAGCCAGACCAGCCCGTCGTAGGCCACCGAGTGGTTGGACATCCAGTGCCCGGTGGTGACGTGCCAGACGTAGGCGATGGAGTCGTAGCTCATCCCGCCGGGGTAGAAGGCCGCCCACCACAGCAGGAAGACGACCTGGGTGACGGCGTAGACGGCCAGGGGCATCCGGCGCCGGGCCGGAATGCGTTCCAGGCGCTGCCTGACGGCTCTGGGGATCGTGGGCACGCTCAACGCTCCGCGGAATCGGTGGACGAAGGTTCGGGGTGCGCGAGTTCCAGCATCCGGTGGATCACCCGCTCGCCGGCGTGGCCGTCGTCGAGGTCGCAGAAGACGTCCTTGAACTCCCGGTAGGCCTCCGTGTAGGAGGCGCTGATCCGGTCGATGTCGGCGAGCGCGTCGATCAGTTCGTCCGACGTCTGCAACAGGGGACCGGGGGCCTTCTCCTCGAAATCGAAGTAGAAGCCCCGCAGCTGGTCGCGGTAGTACTCGAGGTCGTACGTGAAGAACAGCATCGGACGGCCCGTGTTCGCGAAGTCGAACATGAGCGACGAGTAGTCCGTGACCAGCACATCGGTGATCAGGAACAGCTCTGCGATGTCCGGGTAGCTGGAGACGTCGAAGACGAAACCGTCACCGGCGCCGGGCACCGCGTCGACGATGTTCGAGTGCTTGCGCACGAGCAGGACGTGGTCGTCGCCGAGGCGCTCGGCGGCCTTCCGCACGTCCAGCCGCATGTCGAACTTGTAGTTGCCGGCCCGGTAGAACTGGTCGTCGCGCCAGGTCGGCGCGTACAGCACGACCTTCTTGCCGGCCGGCAGACCGATCCGGTCGCGCACGCTCTTGGCCAGCTCCTCCGTCCCGTCGGAGAGCAGCACGTCGTTGCGCGGGTAGCCGGACTCCAGGATCTCGCCCTCGAACTGGAACGCCCGCTTCATGATCGGCGTGGAGAACCGGTTGGGGGAGACCAGGAAGGACCAGCTCGGCGCCTCCTCGGCGACCTTCTGCAGGTACTTGCGGTCGGCGAACTGGACGCTGTCGATGTCGTGGCCGATCCGCTTGAGCGGGGTGCCGTGCCAGGTCTGCACGATGACCTGGCCCTCGCGGCGGCGGATCCAGTGCGGCAGGTGCGTGTTGGTGACGATGTACCGGCTGCGGCCGAGCGCCTCGTACCACTCGCGGCTCCAGCGCCGGATGACCTTCACGCCCTCGGGGATCTCGGCGCGGAGGTCCTCCACCACCCACACGTGCTCCAGCTGGTCGCCGCGGCGCACCAGCTGCTCGTAGACGGCGCGCGGCGAGTCGGAGAACTGGCGGCCGGAGAACGAGGCGTACAGGACGGTGTCCTTCAGCGGCGCGACACGGGCCTGCGCGTACACCTTGGTGCGCAGCTCGCGCTGGCGGTACCAGCCGATCTCGGCCGGGCCGAGGTCGGAGGCGGCCTCGATCAGCAGCCGGTCGAAGAAGCGGTGGGTGAGCGTGTAGTCCCGGCCGCGCACGGTGAAGTTGACGGGCAGCGTGTCCAGCGCGGACGGCACGGCACGCACCGGCACCTCGACGCGGGAGCCGGCGGTGCGGGCGAACAGGTACCAGCGGCCCTGGCGCAGCGGCACCTGGGCGATGCTGTCCGGCACCGGCAGGAACTCGGCGCTCAGTACCCCGTCGGCCACCGTCGCCGGGTAGGTGTGCTCCTCGGCGTGCCGGCTGTGCCGTACGACGATCTCGACCGGCTCGTCGACCTCGGCGGGCAGCGCGGCCGTGAGGGCGATACGGCCCTCGGCGGTGACGGACACCTCGCCGGCCATGGGCTGCACCGGCTGGGTGCGCAGCACCAGGCGGCCGGAGCCGTCGCTGGTGACGGCGATCACCCGGCTGCCCCAGGCGGCGGTGGGCCGGCCGTCCACGGAGGTCTGCCGGCCGAGGTCGCCCTCGGCGGCGTCCACGGCGACGGGGAAGCGGCGCTTGCCGCCGACGCCCAGCTCGGCCGTCCACTTGTCGGAGACGTGCAGGTTGTCGCTGTCGCGGCCCTCGACGTCCAGGTCGGCGAGCGGCACCCGCACGGAGAACGTGCCGCCGCTGCCGCGCTCCACCGGCAGGTCCAGCGTGGCCTCGGTGGACCCGTGGGTCAGCCGCAGCGTGAGCGGCGCGTCGCCGGTGGCGGCGTCGTGGCCGAGCGTGCCGGTCAGGACCAGCCCGCCGTCCTCGGCCCGGTGGCCGGTCAGCCGGGCCCGCACCCGCTCCACCCGCAGGTACAGGTGCTCGTCGGCGACGTACGGCACGACCCGTACGTCCTTGTCGACCCAGAACGGGGACGGGCTCTGTGCGCTGCCGGTCTCGCCGGCCTTCAGCCGGGTCCGGCGCACGATGCCCTGCTGGACGGTGGTGACGGTCAGCCGCCACACACCGTCGCGCCAGCCGCCGCGCGCCTTGAGCTTGGCCGGATTCAGGTCGGCGGTGAAGCCGGACCAGTCGTAGTTGTGCAGCGACTGGCCGGAGGTCTGCGTGGCGCGCAGCGCGCGCGCCTGGTCCGGGCGCACCAGCACCGTGCGGCGGCTGCCGACCTCGCGCAGCATCAGCACGCGCAGGGTGGTGCGCTGCGGACGTTCGGCGGCGAGGTTGCGGATGTAGGCGTGGCCCTCGAGGTGCAGCCGGCCGCCCTGCCAGATCAGCGCCTCGGCGCGGGCGCGGGCGGAGAAGTCGTTGTCGACGCGCAGCACCGAGCGCGGCACGGGCCGCTTGCCCTGGTCGAGGACCGGGTAGTCGGCGAGGTGGCGCAGGCCCTGCCGGACCACGGGGACGGCCCGGCCTGTCTCCCGCTCGTAGGCGAGCAGCTCCATCAGCTCCTCGAGGCGGCCCTCGCGGATCAGATGGCACTTCAGCCGCAGCGCGACCGGCAGGCGCGGCATGACCGCCTCGTCGACACGGCTGAGGAAGTCGGCGGCGCCGCTCATGAACAGCTCACGGAACTCGTCGCCGGCCTCGTCCAGCACGCCCATGAACAGCGGCAGTTCGTCGGTGATGAAGATCTCGTCGTACCAGCGCTTGTGGGCGACGTACTCCTCGCCGGGCTGGGAGGCGAGGAAGCGGCTGACCCGGTCGCAGGAGCGGATGCGGTCGCGGACGTTGACCGGCTCGGTGCGGCGCTGGGTGATCGACGGGGCGCCGCCGGTGCGCTGACGCCACAGGTAGACGGGCTCCCCGAGCACGTCGACGGCGGAGGCCAGGAAGTGCGCGGGCAGCGTGACCGGGGCGTCCTCGTAGAGGATCCCGGGGAATTCAAAGGCGTGCCTGTCCCAGAACGAGCGGCGGAAGACCTTGTTCCAGGCGGTGCGGTCGTAGACGAGGTTCTTGTCGCGGCTGATGTGGGTCCGCGTGCGGTCGGTGCGCAGCCGCTTCTCGTGCAGCGGGGAGATCAGGATCTCGCCGGCCTTGAGCAGGTTGACGTTGCCGCTGACGAAGTCCGAGCCGGACGCCTCGAGGCTCGCGATGCACCGCTCGTAGGCGTCGGGCAGGACGATGTCGTCGCTGTCCACGAAGGCGAGGAACTCGGTGCCCTCGGTGAGGTGGGCCACACCGGTGTTGCGGGCGGGGCCGAGTCCCTGGTTCTCCTGCGCGACGACCCGGATCCGGTCGTCCTTCGCCGCCCAGTCCTTGGCGATCGCGAGGCTGCCGTCCGTGGAGCCGTCGTCCACGACGATTGCCTCCCAGTCGGTGAACGTCTGGTCCGCGATCGACTGCAGGCACTCGTCGAGGAAGAGTTCCACGTTGTACACGGGAACGACTAGTGACAGACGGGGAGGCATCTGCGGTACTGCGCCTTTCTCAGGTTACGTATGTGTCCGGCGGCGACCGGACCCGCCGGACACGGTAGCTCTAGCCCCGCGTGAGACGGCTCGGACGCTCCGCCGGAAGTGTGACCGGCGGCACGTCCTCCTGGTTCATGAACACCCTGCGTACCACACGCTCCGCCGCCCGGCCGTCGTCGAACTCGCAGAACCGCCTGCGGAACTCCGTGCGCGCCTTGGCGGAGGTGTCGTCGCACCAGCGCCCCGAGAGGAAGACGTCCAGGAGGTCCCCTTCGGTTGCCACCACGTGGCCGGGCGACTCTACGTGAATGTCGAAGTAGGTGCCCCGGGTGGCCCGGTACACCTCCCAATCATTGGCAAAGACGACGATGGGCCGGTCCAGCAGTGCGTAGTCGAACATCAACGACGAGTAGTCGGTGAGCAGGCAGTCCGCGGCGAGGTACAGCTCCTCCACGCAGGGGTGTCCGCTCACGTCGACGACCGGCGAGCCGTCCGTGCCGCCCTCAGCCGTGCCCAGGTTGAAGTAGTGGGCGCGCGAGAGCACCGTGAAGCCGTCGCCGAGCTGCTCGGCGAAGTGCTCCAGATCGAGCACCGGCCGGGGCACCGCCTGGTAGTCGCGGTGGGTCGGCGCGTACAGCACGACCTTCTTGTCCGGGGCGACACCGAGCTTCCGCCGGGCCCGCTCCCGGTCCTCGTCGGTGGCGTTGACCAGCACGTCGTTGCGCGGGTAGCCGTAGTCGAGGGAGGTGTACTCGGCCGGGTAGGCCCGGTTCCAGATAGCGGTGGTGAAGCTGTTGGAGGAGATGCTGTAGTCCCAGCGGTCGATCCGCTGGATCAGCGTCTCCATGTCGAGGTCGGCCTGGCCGATCGGGTACTCGACGAGGTCGACGCCCATCCGCTTGAGCGGCGTGCCGTGGTGGGTCTGCACGAAGACCTGACCCGGACGCTTGACCACCAGCGTCGGAAAATTGACGTTGTTGACCAAATATTTGCTGCGGGCCATCGCCTTCCAGAAGCCCCACGAGCCCGGACGCACCACGGTGGTACCGGCCGGCGGCTTGTTGCGCGCGTCCGGCTTGAGCACCCAGACCGTCTTCACCTGCGGGGCGAGTTCCCGCAGCTTCTCGTGGATGGCGGCCGGGTTGCAGGCGTAGTCGGCGTTCCAGTACGCGGCGAAGACGGCCGTGTCCTTGCGCACCGGCAGCATCCGCTGACCCCGGTAGTACGCGCGCAGCACCACGGAGCGCACCGGCTTCTTCAGCCGCCTGGCGGCACGGTAGGCGCGGCGGGCGGCGGGACGCAGCCGGGCCGGGAGCCGGTCGGCGACACGGCGCCTGGCGGACTTGGACGAGGCGGTCTTCGGCTCGCTGTAGCCGGCCGGGCGGCGCGACCTCTCGGCCTCGAGCCGGCGGGCCCGGAACTCGGCCCGGGCGTCGGCGGGCAGCCGGCCCGGCATCCGCTCGATCACACCGAGGTGGAAGGTCATGCGCTCGTACAGCGGACCGCGCCAGTGGTCGAAGCGGGGGTGCTGGTCGAGGAAGGAGAAGACCAGGTCGTACTGGTCGAAGACGTCGAAGTGCTTACGGCTGGAGGAGGACAGGATGGAGCCCTGGCGCCGCTGGCGGTAGTGCACGCACACCCGGTCCAGCAGGGCGATGCTCTCGGCGGCCACCATCACCGGGTAGGTCCACGGGGTGTCCTCGTAGTAGCCCCCGGGGTACTCGAACCCCCAGCGCTCCACGAAGTCGCGGCGGTAGGCCTTGTTCCAGGCGACCTGGAGGAGCTGGAGCAGACCGGGGTGGTCGTCCAGGCGGAACGTCCCGGCCGGGCCCTCGCTCAGCAGCGAGCGCTTGGCGTTGGGGGAGACACGGCCGTCCCAGTAGGTGCGCTCGTAGTCGAAGACCAGCAGCTCGGGGTCGCCGGTCTCCTCCAGGCGCCGTGCGATGGCCTGCAGCGAGCCCGGGAGCATCGTGTCGTCGCTGTCCAGGAAGATCAGGTACGTGCCCCGGGCACGGGCCATGCCGGCGTTGCGCGCCCGGCCGAGCCCCACGTTCTGCTCGAGCTGCACCGCCACCACACGCGGGTCGAACCCCGCGTACTCGTCCATGATCTCGCCGCACGCGTCGGGTGAGGCGTCGTTGACCGCGATGACCTCGAAGTCCGTGAAGGACTGGCCGAGCACCGAGTCGAGACAGTCGCGCAGATACGCCTCGACCCCGTACGCCGGAACGATGATGCTGAACCGGGGTGTGGCGCTCTCTTGGGCTTGCGTGGGAATCATGTGGACTTTGCGCTTTCGGAGGGGGGAGGCGGGGCGCGGTTCCGCGGGGCGGGGGTGGGGGCCACGAGCTCGCCCGCCCCTGCGGGGTGTCACTCGGACCGGGTCAGGGCGTACCTGAGCAGACGGCGCGTGGCGTCGGACTGACGCTGGCGCAGGGCACCGGGCAGCAGGGTCAGCGCGTGCAGCCGCATCGACAGATGGCGCCGCGCGGACCGCGCGGCCTTGGGCCAGCCGTGCCGGTCCAGGTCGTCGGCCACCTCGTTGAAGAACCGCACGGCCTCGCCGAACCGGGCGCCGGTGAGGGCCTCCGCCGAGGACAGGCTGCCGGAGTGGCGCCGGTAGCGGAAGGCGGGGGCCGGCTCCACGACCAGCTTCTCGCCGCGCCTGATCAGCTCGATGATCAGGGCCAGGTCCTGGATGACGGAGAGGTCCTCGCGGAAGTTGACCGCCTTGACCGCGTCGGCGCGCCAGCAGATCGACGGGAAGTACAGCCAGTTCCCGCCGAGCAGGTTCGCGGCCAGCGGCTCACCGGACAGCACCAGGCGGCGGCCGTGGTGCTTCGGCGCGTACAGGCGCCGCTTGACCTCGTCGCCGAGCGAGGTGGAGGGGTTGCCGTGCTCGTCGATGACCTCGACGCCGGGCTGGTAGATCGCCGCGTCCGGGACGGCCTCGATCGCGGCCCGCAGCGTCTCGACGTAGGTCGGCAGCAGCAGGTCGTCGCTGCCGAGCATGGTGAAGTGCGTGGACTCCACCAGCTCCACGCACTTGCGGAAGTTGCGGGTGATGCCGAGGTTCTGCTCGTTGCGCTGGTAGCGCACCCGCTCGTCGCCGAGGGAGGCGAACCACTCCGGGACACCCGGTTCGCGGCCGTCGTCGACGACCGTGAGCCGCCAGTCCTTGTCGGTCTGGTCCAGCACGCTCTGCACGGCTGCCTGCATCAGGGCGGTGTCGCCGTAGTGCGGCAGCATGATGTCGAGGGTCTGCACGCGTGTTACTTCCCGTTCCGGGCCGGCCGCAGCACCGAGCGGCGGCTGAACGCGAGCAGCAGGATCATGCCGATGCGGCCGAGGTACAGGGTGGCCTTCAGGGGCGACTGGCTGGGTGTGCCGGTCGTGCGCGGGCGCATCGCGACGGGGACCTGCTCGACGCGGTACCCGGCCCGGATCACGGCGATCGTGGACTCCACGGTGTCGCCGAGGTACTCCACCGGGTACCAGCGGGCGAACACGTCGATCAGGTCGCGGTTGGAGGCCCGGAAGCCGGAGGTGACGTCGGTGAGCTTGGTGCGCGCCATGCGCGACAGCCAGAACGCGAGCACCAGCATGGCCCACCGGCGCGGGCCGCGTGCCTCGTACTCGCCGGTGCCGGCGAACCGGGCGCCCATCACGAGGTCCGCGCCGTTCTCCAGCCGGGCGAGCAGCTCCGGCACGTTGCGCGGGTCGTGCTGGCCGTCGGCGTCGACCTGGATGGCGATGTCGTAGTCGCGGTCGTGGGCGTACTTGTACCCGGCGCGCATCGCGCCGCCCACCCCGAGGTTGTACGGCAGCTTCATCACCGTCGCGCCGGCGGCGCGGGCCACCGCTGCGGTCTCGTCCGCGCTGCCGTCGTCGACGACGAGGACGTCCGCCCCCGGGAGGGTGGCGTGGACCTCCTTGATGACGTCGGCGACGCCGTCCGCCTCGTTCCACGCCGGCATGATGATCAGCACACGCTTGCCGTCGATCACTTCGCGTCCCCCTGTTCTGCGGATGCGGCGGGGGCCTCCAGCTCGGCGAGCCGGGCCCGCAGGTCCTGCACGTCGATGCGGAGCAACGCCACCTCTTCGGAGAGGGTGCGGCCCTCCTCCTCCAGATGTCCGACTTCCCAGCTGAGCTGGAGCGAGACCACGAAGAGGAAGGCGACGCCCATGAACAGCACCAGGCTGACCCCGGAACGGACTCCGAGGACCTCGGACACCGCGTCCACACCCCGCGGGAAGAACCCGAGCGGAATGATCACCAGACCGGTGATCACCCAGAGGAAGGCGTACTTCTCCTTGAGCTTGCGACGACGCAGGAGCTCGACGATGCACGCGACGAGGACGACTCCGGTGACCGAAGTCAGCATCCACAACTGCATACCGCACTCCGGTGTATCGGACGACTCATGGAAAGGGCCTGTCTACTCTTCCAGGGGTGTGTACCAGGGGGAGCGGCTGCTGAGGGACCCACCCGACCGGACCCCGGCTCATGCGAGGGGACGGTTACGAAGAGTGATGGAATGGCGGTCACCCTATGAGCGCACCGGGCGGTAGCTTACACGAGCGCGAATGGCGAGTGACATACAGGCGGCCACGGTCAGTGACCCTGCGGTGTATGCCACTTCGACCCTTGTGCGCAGGTCGAGCGGGCTCAGCGTGACGGCGATCAGCACCAGCGTGCCCACCACCCACGACAACAGCTGAAGTCGCGCACCGTTACTGGTCAGCAGAGCCTGCCCCAGCACCATGGCCAGCATGTACAGGGTGGTCCCGGCCGACAGCCAGGCGAAGTCCGCCGCGCCCAGCACGTCCGGGGCGCCGAACACCGTCGGCAGGATCGCGGGTCCGAGCGCCACCGCGCCCAGCCCGCCGGCGACGCCCAGACCGGCCGTCACCGAAGCGGCCCGCAGCAGTAGCCGACGGTAACCCTGTGTGTCCCCCTCGGCCGCCGCCGAGGACAGTCCCGCGAGCAGCGACACCTGGAAGGCGCCGAAGACGAACAGCGGCACCCGGGCCAGCACCAGCGCCGACAGCAGCGCCGCGACCAGGGCGTCGTCGTTCGTGGAGATCAACTTGGTGCTGATCACCGCGATGTTGACGAGCAGCTGCGCGAGCAGCGTCGAGCCGACCAGCAGCCCGAGGTGCTCGATCAGCTCCCGCCAGTGCGCCTGCGACCCCGGCCGCGCTCCCTGGAACACCGGCTTGATCGTGGCCAGTACGGCCAGCAGCGGGGCCACCGTCAGTACGGCCGCGAACGCGAACGGCGACGTGACACCGCCGACGGCCAGCGCGCCCGACAGCACGATCCGCAGCACACCGTCCAGGCCCAGCTGCATGCCGTACGCCTGGAACCGGCCGAGACCGGCGAGGATGCCACGCGTCACATACGCCACGGCCAGCGCCGCGAACGCGCCGGCGAGGGAGTACACGAGGCTCGTGTCACCGTGGAAGAACAGGTCGGCGAGCCCCCCGGCGAACGCCACCAGCGGCACCAGCACCAGCGCCAGCAGGCTCGCGGAGAGCACCGCGCCGCGCCGCAGCACCGGCAGCACCCCGTCGCCGTGCACCGCGCGGGCGGCGACGATCCGGGTGATCTCCTGCTCGACCGGGAAGAACAGCCCGAGGCCGACGGAGAACACCACCGTCCACAGCACCGAGAAGCTCGCCATGTCGTCGACGGCGAGCGTGTGGCCCGCCGCCGCGAGATGGACGTAGCTGGCCACACCGAGCACCGCGGTGCCGGCGCCGACGAACGCGGTGCCCTGCGGCAGCGCCGTGGTGATGCGGTCGAGGAGGCTCACGCGCGCGTCCGCTCCTCGGAGGCGATCACCTTCAGCGCCTCGGCCAGCTGCTCACGCCAGTGCGGCTGCACCGCCACGCCGGCCTCGGCCCACCGCTCGTGCGCGAGCACGCTGTAGGAGGGGCGGCGGGCCGGGCGGACGAACTTCTCCGACGTCGTCGGGCGCACCCGCTCCGGGTCCAGACCGCTCAGCTCGAACGCGGCCCGGGCCAGGTCGAACCAGGTGCCGGTGCCGGAGGCGGTGCCGTGGTAGACGCCGGCCGGGGCCCGCCCGGCCAGGGCCGCCTCGGCCAGGTCCGCGATCTGCCGGGCGAGCGCGACGGTCCAGGTGGGCTGGCCGCGCTGGTCGTCGACCACGTCCACGGTGTCCCGCTGCGCGGCCAGGTTCAGCATCGTCGCGACGAAGTTGCGCCCGTGCGCGCCGTACAGCCACGCCGTGCGCACCACATAGCCGCGCTCGGGCAGCAGCTCGGTCACCGCCTGCTCTCCGGCCAGCTTGCCGCGGCCGTAGGCGTTGACCGGTGCGGTCGGGGCGTCGTGCCGGTACGGCTCGGTGGCGTCGCCGGGGAAGACGTAGTCGGTGGAGACCTGGATCAGTACGGCGCCGCTGTCGGCGCACGCCTCGGCGAGCACCCGCGGGCCCTCGCCGTTGATCCGGGTGGCCGCGGCCTCGTCGGCCTCGGCGCCGTCCACGTCGGTCCACGCGGCGGCGTTCACCACGACGTCGTGCCCGGCGACGGCCGCGCGCACCGCGTCGGCGTCGGTGATGTCCAGCCCCTGGCGGGTCACCGCGTTCACATGCAGCCCGCGCCCGCCGAGGACCTGGGTCAGATCGCGGCCCAGCATGCCGGCCGCGCCGGTGATCAGCACTCGGGTCATGCCGACAGCGCCGCCTTCTCCTTGAGCGGCTCCCACCAGGCGCGGTTGTCGCGGTACCACTGGACGGTGTCGGCCAGGCCCTGCTCGAAGGTGACGAGCGGCTTGTAGCCGAGCTCCGCCTGGATCTTGGCGATCGACAGGGAGTAGCGCAGGTCGTGGCCCTTGCGGTCCTCGACGTGCTCGACCATGTCCCAGCCGGCGCCGCAGGCCTCGAGCAGCATGCCGGTCAGTTCCTTGTTGGTCACCTCGGTGCCGCCGCCGATGTGGTAGACCTCACCGGCGCGGCCGCCGCGCAGCACCATCTCGATGCCCCGGCAGTGGTCGGACACGTGCAGCCAGTCACGCACGTTCAGGCCCTCGCCGTACAGCGGGACCTTCTTGCCGTCCAGCAGGTTCGTGGTGAACAGCGGGATCATCTTCTCGGGGAAGTGGTACTGCCCGTAGTTGTTGGAGCAGCGGGTGACGACCACGTCCATGCCGTGCGTGCGGTGGTACGACAGCGCCAGCAGGTCCGAGCCGGCCTTGGAGGCCGAGTACGGCGAGTTCGGCGCCAGCGGCCAGTCCTCGGTCCACGAGCCCTCGGAGATCGAGCCGTACACCTCGTCCGTGGAGACGTGCACGAACCGGCCCACGCCGTGCCGCTTCGCGGCGTCCAGCAGCACCTGCGTGCCCAGCACGTTCGTGGTGACGAACGGAGACGAGTCCATGATCGAGCGGTCCACGTGCGACTCGGCGGCGAAGTGCACCACCGCGTCCTGGCCGCGCATCACGTCGTCCACCGTCGCGAAGTCGCGGATGTCGCCGTGCACGAACGAGTAGCCGGGCTTGTCCGCCACCGGGGCGAGGTTCGCCTCGTTCCCGGAATAGGTCAGGTTGTCCAGCACGGTGACCTGGGCACCCTCGCCGGAGGGCAGCTCTCCGAGAAGCAGGGCGCGCACGAACTGTGAACCGATGAATCCGGCGCCGCCGGTGACGAGAATCTTCATAAGGCCCACTATCCTAGGCGCAGCCGAACGGGCCCCCGTTCGGTGCCGGCCGGGTCCCGGTTCGGCCGCCTTTTCCGTGGCAGTTCTCACCCCCGTCTCACCCAGTGGTTGTCCGGGGCGGTCATCCGCCTGCCGTAGGCTGCGTGCCCATGCGTGGAATTGTGCTCGCCGGTGGTACCGGCTCCCGTCTGTGGCCGATCACCCGTGCGGTGTCGAAGCAGCTGATGCCGGTCTTCGACAAGCCGATGATCTATTACCCGCTGTCCACCCTGGTCATGGCCGGGCTGCGGGACATCCTGGTCATCACCGGTCCCGACGAGCGCCCCCAGTTCGAGCGGCTGCTCGGCGACGGCTCCGACTGGGGCCTGAACATCGAGTTCGCCACGCAGGACCAGCCCAACGGCATCGCCGAGGCCTTCGTCATCGGCGAGGACTTCATCGGTGACGAGCCCGTCGCGCTCATCCTCGGCGACAACATCTTCCACGGCGTCGGCCTCGGCCGGCAGCTCGCCAAGTACCGCGAGCCCGAGGGCGGTGTCGTCTTCGCGCACGCCGTCTCCGACCCGACCGCCTACGGCGTCGTCGACTTCGACGAGGACGGCCGCGCCCGCTCCATCGAGGAGAAGCCGCAGAACCCCAAGTCCCGCTACGCGGTGCCGGGTCTGTACTTCTACGACAGCCGGGTCGTCGAGATCGCCCGCAACCTCAAGCCGAGCGCCCGCGGCGAGCTGGAGATCACCGACGTCAACGGCTACTACCTGGAGCGCGGCGAGCTCCAGGTGTCCGTACTGGACCGCGGCACGGTCTGGCTGGACACCGGCACCTTCCAGTCGCTCGTCCAGGCCTCGGAGTACGTGCGCGTGGTCGAGGAGCGGCAGGGCATGAAGATCGGCTGCCTGGAGGAGGCCGCCTGGCGCGCCGGGTTCATCGACGACGCCCGGCTGCGCGAGCTCGCCGAACCGCTGACCAAGAGCGGCTACGGCGACTACCTGCTGGATCTGCTGGCCCACGAGTCCGACCGCGTCTGAGAAAGGAAGGGGACTCAACGTCATGAAGGTCAACCCCCTTGGCATCGAGGGCGCGTGGGAGTTCGTCCCGCAGCAGCACGGTGACGCCCGCGGTCTGTTCCTCGAGTGGTACAAGGCCGAGCGCATGGCCGAGGCCGTCGGTCACCCGCTCGACCTGAAGCAGGGCAACCTCTCCGTGTCCGCCGCCGGTGTGGTGCGCGGCATCCACTTCGCCGACGTGCCGCCCGGCCAGGCCAAGTACGTCACCTGTGTGCGCGGCGCGGTGCTCGACGTGATCGTCGACGTGCGGGTCGGCTCGCCCACCTTCGGGCAGTGGGAGGCCGTGCGCCTCGACGACCAGGACCGCAAGGCCGTCTACCTCTCCGAGGGCCTCGGTCACGGCTTCTGCGCGCTGACCGACGACGCGACCGTCACCTACCTGTGCTCCGAGGGGTACGCCCCGCAGCGCGAGCGGACCGTCCACCCGCTCGATGCGGCGATCGGCGTCGAGTGGCCCGTCGAGGGCGAGCCCGAACTGTCCGCGAAGGACGCCCAGGGTCCGACCCTTCAGCAGGCGCGCGAGGCGGGCATCCTGCCGGTGTACGAGGAATGCCTGGCGTTCCGCGCGTCGCTCGCACAGCGCGACTGAGCGCTTACGCTGCGCGTATACGGGACTGTTAGGCTGCGCGGATGACCTGGCTGATCACCGGCGGTGCCGGTTACATCGGTTCGCATGTCGTCAAGAGCATGGCCGGGGCGGGTGAGCGGGTGGTCGTCGTGGACGACCTCTCCGGAGGCGATCCGCGCCGGCTGCCGGCGCAGGTCCCGCTGGAGCGCGGCACTGTCCTCGACCGGCCCTTCCTCGACCGTGTGCTGCGTGAGCACGCGGTCGAGGGGATCGTCCACCTCGCCGCGAAGAAGGCCGTCGGCGAGAGCGTGGAGAAGCCCCTCCTCTACTACCGCGAGAACGTGACGGGGCTTCAGATCCTGCTGGACGCCGCCGTGTCGGCCGGGGTGAGCAGCTTCCTGTTCTCCTCCTCCGCCTCCGTCTACGGCACGCCGCCCACCGACGTCGTCACCGAGGACACCCCGCTTTCGCCGCTCAGCCCGTACGGCGAGACCAAGACCGCCGGCGAGTGGATGGTCCGCGCCACCGGCCGCGCCCACGGCATGGCCACCGCCTGTCTGCGTTACTTCAACGTGGCGGGCACCGCCGAGCCGGCGCTCGCCGACACCGGTGTGTTCAATCTCGTCCCGATGGTCTTCGAACGGCTCGACGCCGGGCTGCCCCCGCTGATCTTCGGCGACGACTATCCGACGCCCGACGGCACGTGCGTGCGGGACTACATCCACGTCGCCGACATCGCCGACGCGCATCTCGCCGTCGCGCGCCGGCTCGCCGCGGGCCGGGGTACCGGTGATCTCGTCTACAACATCGGGCGGGGCGAGGGCGTCTCGGTACGGGAGATGATCCGTCTCATCGCCGAGATCACCGGCCACGGCATCGCCCCCGAGGTCACCGGCCGCCGCCCCGGCGACCCGGCGAAGGTGGTCGCCTCCGCCGACCGCCTCGCCACGGACCTCGGCTGGAAGGCCCGCCACGACGTCCCGTCGATGATCGCCTCGGCCTGGGAGGCCCGTCGCGCTGCACGGGGGTAGTCGTACGGGGCCGGCGGTGGCCCGGGCAGGCGCCCTGGGTGCAGCCGTGACCCGTGCAGGTGCCCCGGTGTGCCAGTGACCCGGGCAGGCGCCCCGGCGCGGCAGTGACCCGGGCAGGCGCCCCGGCGCGGCAGTGACCCGGGCAGGCACTCCGGTGTGGCAGTGACCCGGGCAGGCACTCCGGTGTGGCGGTTACCCGGGCAGGCACCCGGTGCAGCCGTGGTCCGTGCCGGCACCTCGCGGCGCCGCCCGGCCGGCCCACCGCGCTCGTCCCTCCCGTCTCCGGCAGGTCCACGGTGCGGAACGGGCGCGCGGGCGGCGGCCCCGCTCGCGTAGATTTTCCTTCCCGGCAGGCCGCGCCATCCGGCGCGCGGTGCGAGGGAGTCGAGTGAGGACGGCGCAGGTGGCAGTGGCAAGGCAGGACGTGGGGGACGCCCGCAGGATCGTCGTCAAGGTGGGTTCCTCCTCGCTGACCACCGCCGCCGGGGGCCTGGACGCCGACCGCGTCGACGCCCTCGTCGACGTGCTGGCCAAGCACCGCAGCGGCGGCGAGAAGGAGATCGTCCTGGTCTCCTCCGGTGCCATCGCCGCCGGCCTCGCCCCGCTGGGCCTGCGCCGCCGCCCCAAGGACCTGGCCCGTCAGCAGGCCGCCGCCAGCGTCGGCCAGGGGCTGCTCGTCGCCCGCTACACCGCCTCCTTCGCCCGCTATGGCGTCCGCGTCGGCCAGGTGCTGCTGACCAGCGACGACATGAGCCGCCGCACCCACCACCGCAACGCCTCGCGCACCCTGGACAAGCTGCTGGCGATGGGCGCCTTCCCGATCGTCAACGAGAACGACACCGTCGCCACGGACGAGATCCGCTTCGGCGACAACGACCGCCTCGCCGCCCTCGTCGCCCACCTCGTCCACGCCGACCTGCTGGTCCTGCTCTCCGACGTGGACGGCGTCTACGACGGCGACCCCAGCAGGCCCGGCACGTCGCGGATAGCGGAGGTGAAGGGTCCGCAGGATCTCGCGCACGTCGACGTCGGCAGCGCGGGCAAGGCCGGCGTCGGCACGGGCGGCATGGTCACCAAGGTCGAGGCCGCCCGGATCGCGGCCGCCGCCGGCATCCCGGTGGTGCTGACCAGCGCCGTGCACGCCGCGGACGCCCTCGCCGGCGGCGACACCGGCACCTACTTCCACCCCACCGGCCGGCGCTCCGCCGACCGGCTGCTGTGGCTGCAGCACGCCTCCACCCCGCAGGGCGCCCTGCTGCTGGACGACGGGGCGGTGCGCGCGGTCGTCGACCGGCGCACATCGCTGCTGCCGGCCGGCATCGCCGCCGTCGAGGGCGACTTCAGCGCCGGCGACCCGGTCGAACTGCGCGACCGGCAGGGCAACGCCGTCGCGCGGGGCCTGGTCAACTTCGACGCCAAGGAGATCCCCCGGCTGATCGGCCGCTCCACCCGCGAGCTGGCCCGCGAGCTGGGCCCGGCCTACGAGCGCGAGGTCGTACACAGGGACGATCTGGTCCTGCTGCATCCCTGAACGGGGTCGAACGTGCCCGGATCCGGGGTCGAAACGTCCGCTTCCGTGGGCGACGTTCCGCAAAACCACCCCGCGGAGCCGTGCGGCCTGCTGGACTTTGTCCGAGGCACACCGTTCCTGTCTCAGGTTCCTGTCCCAGGTTCCTGTCTCAGGTCCACCACCGCACGAACACTGGGCGAAGGAGGCCGTCGTGGCCGTCGTGAGACGAGTGCGCCCCGGGGCGGCGGCATCCCGTGGCGGCACGGGCGGCGGTGCCGCGGGCAGCCGGGGGCCCCGGGCGGCCGGTGAGGAGCGCGCCCTGACGTCCGTCGCGCCCGGCGAACGGCAGGAGACGGAACCGAAGGACCTGCCCCGGCTGTGGCACGTCACGCTCAGCGTGTCCGGCGACCCCGCCCCGCTGCCCGAGCTGCGCCGCGCCCTCGAACAGCTCGCCCACGACCACCCCTTCCTGCTGACCAGCAGATACGCCCCCGACCACGCCGAGATCCGGTACTGGGAGGAGGCCCGCGATCTGCACGACGCGGCCGCCGTCGCCCTGCGCCTGTGGGGCGAGCACCGCCGCACCGCCGGGCTGCCGGCCTGGGAGATCGTCGGCCTGGAGGTCATCGACCGCGAGACCTACCACCAGCGCGTGGCCGAGGGCTACGGTCCGCCGCCCGCCTCGCGTGTGGGGGTTCATCCCTATTCGTGACGTCTGAGGGTGTTTGATGCCGTCTCGGGGTGTGGAACAGGCGGTGAGAGCGCCGGCCGGCCGCACTACCCTTCCCTCATGACCACGCTCTCGCCGTACGACTCGATGTCCCCGGTCACCCAGGCCGCCTACCGCGCCAAGGCGGCCGCCGCCACGCTCGCGCCGCTGCCGCGGGCCGAGAAGGACGACGCGCTGCTCGCCATCGCGGACGCGCTGGAGGTCCGGACGAGCGAGATCGTCGAGGCCAACGCCCTGGACGTGGCCAGGGCCCGTGAGAACGGCACGAGCGAGGGCATGATCGACCGGCTGACGCTCACGCCCGAGCGGGTGCGCGCCATCGCCGCCGACGTGCGGGACGTGGCCGCGCTGCCCGACCCGGTCGGCGAGGTCGTGCGCGGCTCCACCCTGCCCAACGGCATCGACCTGCGCCAGGTCCGGGTGCCCCTCGGTGTCGTCGGCATCATCTACGAGGGCCGCCCGAACGTCACCGTGGACGCCGCCGCCCTGTGCCTGAAGTCCGGCAACGCCGTCCTGCTGCGCGGCTCGTCCTCGGCGTACCAGTCGAACACCGCCCTGGTGCGGGTGGTGCGCGACGCCGTCGGCGGGGCCGGGCTGCCCGCCGACGCCGTCCAGCTGGTGCCGGGGGAGAGCCGGGACAGCGTGCGCGAGCTGATGCGCGCCCGCGGCCTGGTCGACGTGCTCATCCCGCGCGGCGGCGCCTCGCTGATCAACACCGTGGTGCAGGAGTCCACCGTCCCGGTGATCGAGACCGGCACCGGCAACTGCCATGTCTACGTCGACGCCCGCGCCGACCTCGACATGGCCGTGGAGATCCTGATCAACTCCAAGGCGCACCGGGTCGGCGTGTGCAACGCCGCCGAGACGCTGCTGGTCCACCAGGACATCGCCGCCGAGTTCCTGCCCCGCGCCCTGGACGCCCTCGCCGACGCCGGGGTGACCGTGCACGCCGACGAGCGGGTGCAGGCGTACGCCAAGGAGTCCCGGGCGACCGTGGTGCCGGCCACCGCGGAGGACTGGGAGACCGAGTACCTGTCGTACGACATCGCCGCGGCCGTCGTGGACTCCCTCGACAAGGCCGTCGAGCACATCCGGCTGTGGACGTCCGGGCACACCGAGGCCATCGTGACCACCTCCCAGCAGGCGGCCCGCCGTTTCACCCAGTTGGTGGACTCCACCACGGTCGCGGTGAACGCCTCCACCCGGTTCACCGACGGCGGCCAGTTCGGCTTCGGCGCCGAGATCGGCATCTCCACGCAGAAGCTGCACGCGCGCGGCCCGATGGGCCTGCCGGAACTGACCAGCACCAAGTACATCGTCACCGGCGACGGGCACGTGCGGCGCTGAGATCCCCGCCCCCGACGGCGGGCATATGCAAACGGCGTATGCCCGCCGCGTTTTCCGAAGATGGCGCAAAAGGCATCCCGCCCATAGGGCGAATTTCCCTGCCGTCTGCCCAAATTGACCCCCCAGGTCTACTCTGGACCCGTGCCGGAGGACGTGGGGGGTTCGCCGTTTTCTGACGGCTGGGAGCCCGACGACGACCACGACCGCGGGGTGTCGGACGAAGAGTTCGCCTCCGTGGTCTTCGACGAGGCCTTCGTACAGGCGGCCACGGTCCACGAGCCGACCGCCGTCGAACGTCTGCTCGCCGCCGCCCAGGCCCGCGCCGAGGCGTCCGAGGCCGAAGCGGCCCGCCGCGCCCCGCACCGGGGCGACACCTACGACGACTACGGCCGCGGCGGGCGCGACGGTCACGGCCATGACCCCGACATCGACGACCTGGACGACCCCTACCTCTTCGACAGCCGACACGGCGCCCCCTGGGCGTACGCCAGACAGGTGCGCTGGCATCGGCCCGTCGCCTGGATGCTCGCCGTCGTGATGGGCATCGGCATGGTCGCGCTGGCCTTCACCGCGGTCTACCGCGGCGGCTCCGGCGGCAACCGGGAACAGGCCCCGCCGCCCGCGTCCACCGGCCTGGAACAGAGCCCTCCGATGGCTCCCTCGGCCTCCGCGGACTACTCCCAGCCGGCCGTCCCGGCCGATCCGCGCAGCCCCTGACCGGCGGGCCGAACGGCCCCGCAGCAGCCGCCCGGGGCGGGTGAGTTGCTGTCAGAAGTTGTGGTGTACCAGGGCGTTTACCGGGCCTTGCGGAGACATACTCTGAATATATGGCCGGGCCTGGAGAGCCACCTGAGGGGACACCCCAAGGCGCCCCCGGTGGTGGAGAGGACGAATACCGATCCGTCGTGTTCGACGAGTCGTTCGTCCGTGCTGCCCGCCTCCAGGAGTACTCCGCCGAGGAGCGCATGGCCGAGCACACCCCCGCCGTGCGCCGCCGCCCGCCGCTGCACCGGGGGCTGTCCCGGCAGGCGCTGATCCTGGTCCTGCTCATCGCGGTCGCCTTCGGCACCGCCGTCTACATGGGCGTACGGCACCCCTACAGCGCGGCCCTGGCCCGCAGACCCGCCGATCCCGCGCGCATCACCGTCATCCCGCTGGCCCCGCAGGGCAAGGTGCCCGGCACGAGCGACGCGGAGTACCTGTACGCGCACAGCCCCGCCGCGCAGTACCGGATCGGCGCCGAGGGCGTCCCGCTGCCCGCCTCGCAGGGCACCGCGCACTTCTCCGACAGCCAGGTGGTGGCCGCCCTCACCACGGCCAAGGACTACATCGTGCGCTCCTCGCTCGACCCCGACGTGCTCACCGGGCAGCAGGTGCGGACCGTGCGGGTCCTGCTCGACCCCGACCAGCTCGACCAGTTCGACCAGAGCTTCCGCCGGCCCTCCGCCGACGGGCGGCACACGCCCACCGGCTGGATGGTCCGCTTCGACCCCTCGCAGGCCCGGATCGCCGACGACAGGATCCGCGTCCAGGGCACCCTCACCGCCTCCGAGTCCGACGCCACGGCCCTGGAGGTCACCGCCGACCACACCTTCGTCTACGCCCTGCGCCCGGCCGGCTCCGGCGAGCACGCCACGGTGTCCCTGTTCACCGTCCGCCGCCAGCTGCAGTTCCGCTTCGACCGCGACGACCTGCGGCTGCACCAGGCCCAGCTGGTCGCCTCCTACGTCCAGGCCGGGCCGCTGTCCTGCGCCGACGACGCCACCGACCATCTGCACCCGCTGCTCGCCGGCCAGAGCGCGAAATCCGGCGGCCCGGCCGGCACCGACCCCTACGCGACCGGCAGCGCGACCTCCCTGTGCGGCACCCTGGCCACGAGCGCCCAGCCGAAGGTGTGACAGGCGGAGGGCGTGCACGGCGGGCGTGCTCCGGGGTTCTGATGGGCAGCGCGCCCTAGGGGCCGGCCGGCGGCGCCCTCAGTCCTCGTCGCGGGGCGGGGCGTCCTTCGGGGAGCCGCCCTCGGACGACGGCGGGCCGGCGAACCCGCCGAAGCCCCGCCGCACCCGGCTGCCCAGGTCACCCGCCCCGTCCGCGAGGTCGCTGACCAGCTTCATCAGCGGGTCCTTCGACGTCTTCACATGGTTGGCGTAGTGCGACGCCGACTCCCGGAAGGAGTCCGACACCGAGGTGTCCTTGTCCTCGCTGCGCCGCGGGTAGTGGCCGTCCATGAGCCGCTGGAAGTCCCGGGACTGCGACCACTTCTTCAGCTCGGCCGCCCGCACGGTGGTGAACGGATGCGAGCGCGGCAGCACGTTGAGGATCTTCAGCACCGAGTCGCGCAGATCGCCCGCCGACTCGTACTCCTCGGCCTGCTGCAGGAACGCGTCCACGTTCATCTCGTGCAGATGGTTGCCGCCGGCGATCTTCATCAGGCCGCGCATCGACGCCTGCACATCCTGCCCGACCAGCAGTCCCGCCCGGTCCGCGGACAGCTCCGACTTGCGGAACCACTCGCGCAGCGCCGTCACGATCGCCATGATCGCGAGGTTGCCCAGCGGGATCCAGGCGACCCGGACCGCCAGACTGGTCAGGAACAGCAGGATCGTGCGGTACACGGAGTGCCCCGACAGGGCGTGTCCCACCTCGTGGCCGACGACCGCCCGCATCTCCTCCTCGTCCAGCAGCTCGACGAGACCGGTGGTGACCACGATGACCGGCTCGTCCAGCCCGATGCACATCGCGTTGGGCTGCGGGTCCTGGGTCACGTACATCGGCGGGACCTTCTCCAGGTCCAGGATGTAGCAGGCGTCGAGCAGCATGACGTTGAGATGCGCGAACTGCTGGTCCGACACCCGCACCGAGTCGGACAGGAACAGCAGCCGCAGACTCCGCTCGGGCAGCAGCCCGCTGAGCGCCCTGAACACCGTGTCGAAGCCGCTCAGCTTGCGCAGCGCCACCAGGGCGGACCGGTCGGCCGGATGCTCGTACGCCCGTGAGGAGATCCCCGGGAACCGCCTGCGCTGCCTGCTGGGCACGCCCCCGTGCCCGCTCTGCTCGTGGCCGTCGTCGGACATGTGATCCCCCATGTGCGTCTGTGTGGCCGCGCCGCGGCCCTGTGCGCCCCCGAAGCAGAGCCCAGCCTAGGCGGAGTTACCGTGGACGGGCACTACAGCGAAGGAGTTCCACGCCATGGAGCACACCCCCCGAGCCGCATGGCTCACCGAGGCCGCGAGCGCCGCCCAGCACCAGGGGGCGGGAAATCTGCTCCGGATCGTCATCGTCGTGATGATCGTGGGCTGTGCGCTGACGGGATGGTTCCTGCTGCGGGGCTACAAGCAGAAGGACGACTGAGGACCTGCGAAGGTTCCCCAACGGCGGAGTCGGCGTGATCGCCGGGAAGGCGCCCGCTTACGATGAGCCGACGTCTTTATCCCGCCCACACGCGATAGGTCCTGCCGAAGATGAGCATCCATCTCGCCGCCGCCCACTTGGTCACCCTTGCCGCCGAGGGCGAGGAGCACGGCGGCAACCACAACAGCCTCAACCCGGCGATCACCGGCGGCTGTGCCCTCGGAATCCTGCTGCTCCTGCTGTGGATCACGACCCGCTTCAACCGCGACCGCTGACCCGGACCCCGCCACGGCCCCGGCCGTGACCTCAGGGGAACTGGCGGCCGAAGTCCTCAGGCCGGGCCGGTAGGGTCTGCACGCATGGGAGAGCAGGACATGCCTACCGGTCCGGCGCACGACACGCCCGGCGGCCCGCACGGCACGCACGACGAGATGCCGCCCTTCGCGCGTCGCAGCGCCCCGGGCCACGGCCCCGCCGGCGCGGGCAAGCGCCGTCTCGGCGTCATGGGCGGCACCTTCGACCCGATCCACCACGGGCACCTGGTGGCCGCGAGCGAGGTCGCCGCGCAGTTCCACCTCGACGAGGTCGTCTTCGTCCCGACCGGCGAGCCGTGGCAGAAGAGCCACCGCACGGTCTCCCCGGCCGAGGACCGCTATCTGATGACGGTCATCGCGACCGCCGAGAACCCGCAGTTCTCCGTCAGCCGCATCGACATCGACCGCGGCGGACCCACCTACACCGTCGACACCCTGCGCGACCTGCGGGCCCTCAACCCCGACACGGACCTGTTCTTCATCACCGGCGCCGACGCCCTGTCCGCGATCCTGACCTGGCGCAACATCGACGAACTGTTCTCCCTCGCGCACTTCATCGGGGTCACCCGCCCCGGCCACCACCTGGGCGACCCCGGGCTGCCCGAGGGCGGCGTCTCCCTGGTCGAGGTCCCCGCGCTCGCCATCTCCTCCACCGACTGCCGCGCGAGGGTCGCCAAGGGGGACCCCATCTGGTATCTGGTGCCCGACGGAGTCGTGCGCTACATCGACAAGCGCGAGCTGTACCGCGGCGAGTGAACCGAGAGGGGCACCGGTGAACGACCGATACGACGCGGGACACGGCCACGGCGGCGAACCCTACGAGCTGGTCGGCTATGACGAGTACGGCCGGCCGGTCTACCGACAGACCGAGCCGCAGCAGCAGAGCCCGCAGGCGCCCTACGACCCGTACGCCGCGCAAGGGTACGGCTACGACCCGTACGCGACCGGGCAGCAGCCCCAGGCGCCCGCCCCCGACCCCTATGGTCACCAGCAGTACGCCGCCCCCGCCTACGACACCGGCCGGCAGCCGGTCGCCGACCCCTACGGCACGTACGGCACCGGCGCGCAGACCCCCGCGTACGACCCCTCGGCGTACGACCCCTACGGGCAGGCCGCGGCCGGCGGGCAGCAGCCCCGGGTCGCCGAGCAGACGGCCCGCATCCCGCAGCAGTCCGGCCCCGCCGACGACCACACCGGCGCCTGGCCGACCGACGAGCGGGAAGCCGGGCAGCGCGAGACGGGACAGCGTGGGGCGGGGCCGGGTGAGGCGGGGCCCGGTGAGGCGCGGGACTACCGCACCGAGCAGTTCGCCTTCGTGGAGGAGCCGGACGGCGACTCCGAGGACGTCATCGACTGGCTGAAGTTCACCGAGAACCGCACCGAGCGCCGCGAGGAGGCCCGACGCCGCGCCCGCAGCCGCCTCATCGCCCTCGCGGTCGTGCTCGCCCTGGTCGCCGTCGGCGGCGTCGGCTGGCTCTGGTACGCCGGGAAGCTGCCGGGCCTGTCCTCCGCGGACGAGAAGTCCGGCGGCCCCGCCACCGCCGTGGCCGCGCAGAAACGCGATGTGATCGTCGTCCACCTGCACGACACCAAGAAGGGCGGCACCGCCACCGCGCTGCTCGTGGACAACACCACCACCAAGCAGGGCACCACCGTCCTGCTGCCCAACAACCTCGCCCTCACCGACGACGACGGCACCGCCACCACCCTCGCCAAGTCCGTCGACGCCGACGGCTCCTCCGGCACCCGCGACGCCCTCGACACCGTCCTCGGCACCGCCATCGAGGGCACCTGGCGCCTGGACACCCCCTACCTGCAGAACCTGGTCGACGTCGTCGGCACCATCGAGGTCGACACCGACGCCGACGTCCCCGACCCGGACGCCAAGAAGAAGGGCGGCCCGCCGCTCGTCCACAAGGGCTCCGCGCAGACCCTCAGCGGCAAGATGGCCGTCGCCTACGCCACCTACCGTGCCCCCGGCGAGGCGCAGAACGCCCAGTTGCAGCGGTTCGGCCAGGTCATGCAGGGCGTGCTGCGCAAGCTGTCGTCCGATCCGCAGGCCGCCACGGTCACCGTGCAGACCCTCCAGCAGATCCTCGACCCCTCCCTGACGGACAACGACCTCGGCACCTTCCTGGCCAAGCTCGCCGATCTGGCCAAGGGCGGCGACTACAAGACCGCGCTGCTGCCCGTGCAGGGCGACGGCACCCTGAGCGCCCGGGCGGCCGGCAGCGTGGTCAAGGACATCCTCGGCGGCGCCGCCAAGAGCCCCGAGCAGGGCTCCGCGGTCCGGGTCTCCGTGCAGAACGCCAGCGGCGAGAAGGCCAACAGCGGCAAGGCGCGCGTGGTCCTCCTCAACGGCGGCTTCACCTTCCTGGAGGGCGGCACCGCGTCCTCCCGCGAGACCTCGCAGGTCGTGTACGCCGATGCCGCGCACAAGGACGACGCCGCCGAGGTCGCCAAGACCCTCGGCCTGCCCGCCGGCTCCGTGACGAAGGGCACGGTGTCGGGCAACGCGGACGTCACGGTGGTCCTCGGCCGCGACTACAAGCCGTCCGCCTCCTAGCCGCGCGGGGCCCGTGCCCCGGGTGATCCTTTAATCACCCGGGGTGCCCTCGGCGGTCGTGAGACCCTTGAAGGCAAACCGACCGCCGAGGGAAAGCTCTGTAGTGACCGCAACCGACCGCTCTGTCCAGCTGATCAACACCGCCGCCCAGGCGGCCGCGGACAAGCTCGCCCACGACGTCATCGCCTACGACGTGAGCGACGTCCTGTCCATCACGGACGCCTTCCTGCTGGCCTCCGCACCCAACGACCGCCAGGTCAAGGCGATCGTCGACGAGATCGAGGAGCGCCTGCAGAAGGAGCTCGGCGCCAAGCCGGTGCGCCGCGAGGGCGACCGCGAGGCCCGCTGGGTCCTGCTCGACTACGTCGACATCGTCGTCCACGTGCAGCACAGCGAGGAGCGTGTCTTCTACGCGCTGGAGCGGCTGTGGAAGGACTGCCCCGAGCTCGACCTGCCCGAGGACGCCCGGGCCACCCGCGGCAAGGCCGAGGAGCACGCCAAGCAGCAGGCCGCCGAGGAGGCCGTAGAGCCGGACGGTGACTGGCGATGACCGCACCCGCTGCCGGAACCGGCTCCCGGGGCGGCGACGAGCCGCGCCGGGGCCGCCGCGTCATCCTGTGGCGGCACGGCCAGACGTCCTGGAACGTGGAGCGCCGCTTCCAGGGCTCCACGGACGTTCCCCTCACCGAGACCGGCGTGGCCCAGGCCCGCCGGGCCGCCCGGCTGCTGGCCTCGCTGCGGCCCGACGCGATCGTCGCCTCCGACCTGACGCGGGCCGCGCGCACCGCCGCCGAGCTGGCCGCGCTCACCGGCCTGGAGGTCACCCACGACGAGGGCCTGCGCGAGACCTACGCCGGCGTGTGGCAGGGCCTGACCCACGACGAGATCGTCGCCCGCCACGGTGAGGAGTACACCGCGTGGAAGCGCGGCGAGCCGGTCCGCCGCGGCGGCGGCGAGCTGGAGACGGAGGTCGCCGACCGCGCCGCCCCCGTCGTGCTCCGGCACGCCGAGAAGCTGCCCGAGGACGGCACCCTCGTCGTCGTCAGCCACGGCGGCACCATCCGCACCACCATCGGCCGCCTGCTCGGTCTGGAGGCCCGGCACTGGGAGAGCCTGGGCGGGCTGTCCAACTGCTGCTGGTCCGTGCTCGGCGAGGGCGCCCGCGGCTGGCGGCTGCTGGAGCACAACGCCGGCACCCTGCCGGAACCGGTCCTCGGCGACGACGACTGACCGCCGGATCGGGCGCCGCCGACGGCGCCCGGGACCCGGATTTCACTTTCCGGCAGGTCGCAGGCTAAAGTTCTTCTTGTTCGCCCCGCCGGGCGGGAAGAACAAAGCCCGGGGCTATAGCTCAGTTGGTAGAGCGCCTGCATGGCATGCAGGAGGTCAGGAGTTCAATTCTCCTTAGCTCCACTGATCGACACTCTGTCGAGTCGTCACAGATCGGTTGAAGATCCCGTCCCCTCAGGGGGCGGGATCTTTCGTGTCCCGGCCTCCTTCCCCCGATCTCTCCCTCGACCGGCTTGAGTCACCGGGCCTCCCCGGGGCGTATACCTCTCACGAAGCGCCGACGAGCCGGACCGGTACGACGGCGTCGCTGACCGTGTCGGCCCGGTCGTGGCAGAATCAAACGGCCGGAAGGGGGCGCGGCCCGACGGGAGGGAGTGGTGATGCCTGCGAGCATCCTCGAGGAGGTCGGTGACCTCTTCGACGCCGGCTGTACCCGGGGCACGGCGACCCGGCTCAGCTGCCCTTCCTGCGGTTCCGCGCATGTGGCCCAAGTCCTCGGCGACAACGGCGGGGTCTCGTACGTGTGCACGGCCTGCGGCCACAGCTGGAGCTGACCGATGGGTGCCCACAGGCGGAAGTGCGACTGGTGCGGCAGCGGTACGCCGATCGTCCGCGACATGGAACCGGTCAACCCGGACTACCAGTACTGGTGCGAGGAATGCGCGCGGGCGCTGATCATAAAAGGCGACCCCATCGAGACGTACCGGGAGCTGGAGGGCGAGCCGATCTACGGCCGGCTGCTCGAGGAGCACTGCACGCTCAAGCGGTTCTATTCCTTCGTCACAGCGTGACAAAACGGGCATCGGCGTCCTGAGCGGGGCGCGGGCGGAACGGATTTGGCGCTCCAGCCCCAGGACCTGTAATGTTTACGTCGTCGCCGGGGGAACCGAGAGGGAAGCCGGACGGCACAACAGAACAAGGGGCTATAGCTCAGTTGGTAGAGCGCCTGCATGGCATGCAGGAGGTCAGGAGTTCAATTCTCCTTAGCTCCACAGCAGTCGAGGGCGGGTCATCCGAGAGGATGGCCCGCCCTCGACGTGTCGGGTGCGTCACACCCGGCGGGACGAGACGGGAGGCGGCCCCGAGGGGCCGCCTCTGCTCGCGTCAGCGGCCGAGCGCCCGCCGGCCCCGCCCCTGCGAGAGCACCGGCAGATTGGCGCGTGCCGGCGGCTCCGCGCGCGTGTCCTCCTCGATGCGCAGCGCCAGCGCCGGGCAACGGCGTACCGCGCGCAGCGCCTTCGCCTCCGCGTAGCGGGGCACCGACGCCTGGGCGACGGTCGGGAAGCCGTCGGCGCCGAGTTCGAACACCTCCGGCAGGATGTCCGCGCACAGGCCGTGGCCCCGGCACAGCGTCCAGTCGACGTAGATCTTCTGCCGGCTCGGCCCGTTGTCCTCGGCCGCCGCGCCGCCCGGCAGACCCGTCGGCCCCCTGCCCCCCTCGAAGAGCGGCAGCACGCCCTGTACGGGCCGCCCGCAGCCGTTGCCGAGGACGTGCGCGGCGAGGTCGTCGGTGAACGCCTTGATGGTCGACTCCAGGAACATCGCCGAGCCGTCCGGGTGCGAACACGCCCCGCGCCGCTTGACGTTCCTGGCGACCTGCTTCACCGCCTCCAGGGCGGCCGGGCCGCCACCGTTCAGGATGTCCGCGAGGCCGCGGGCGGCGGCCGGCAGACCGAGGTAGCAGGGGCCGCACTGGCCGGCGCTCTCCTCGGCGAGCCACTGCGCCACCCGCAGCGACTCGCCCAGCGGACAGGTCTCCTGACTGATGGGCAGGATCGCCCCGGCGCCCAGCGAACCGCCCACCGCGTCCAGGGAGTTGCGCGAGACGATCGCCTCGTCCACGGTCGCCGCGTCGATCCACTTGCCGTGGTAGCCACCGGTCAGCACGCCCTGCGGCACCGGCGGGGCGCCCGCCAGCTGCAGCACGTAGCGCAGCGGCACGCCCGTGGGGACCTCGATCACCATGGGGCGGGCGACCGCGCCGGAGACGGTCAGCATGACCGTGCCCGGCTCGTCGTACAGGCCGGTGTTGCCGTAGCGCTCCGGGCCGATGCGGGCGGCGATCGCGATCTGGGCGAAGGTCTCGGCGTTGGACAGCAGGGTCGGCGCGCCGCCCACGCCGCTCTGCGAGGCGCTGATCTTGCGGCCGGGCGGGATCGCCGGGCCGCCGTCGATCGAGCGGATCAGCGAGGCGGCGGCGCCGGTGACCATGCGCACCGGGTTGCGCTGCACGCGCGCGCGGAGCGCGGATCTGCGGCCGTTGCTCAGGCCGCGTTCGGCGAGCGCGGCCTCCATGGAGCGCTGCGTGGACTCCCGGGTGACCCCCACCACGAGCGTGCGGGCACCGAGGGCCTCCGCGCACAGCAGAGCGCCGTCCAGGATGAGGTGCGGGGCGCGGTTGATGAGGACCGTGTCCTTGCGGCAGGCCGGTTCGTCCTCGCTGCCGTTGACGACGACGACCGGGCGCACCCCGCGCCGGATCGCCGACTCGGCGACCGAGCGCAGCTTCTTGTGGAAGGGGAAGCCGGCGCCGCCGCGGCCCCGGAGGTTGATGCGCTCGGTGAGCTGGGCGAGCTGCTCGCCGCCCATGGGTTCGAGCGGCCCGTGCACCTTCAGATGCATCGGCAGATCGAGTCGCTCGACAAGGTCGAAACCCGACGTGAGTTGCGGAAGTCCGACCACGCGGACCTCGGGGACGTCGGGCAGGGCCTCGTTCACCTGTAGCCTCCGGAAGGCGTGTTCCACGGCTCGCCGGCACCCGGCGCGTCGAAGGAGGCGCCGGGCAGGGATTCCGTGGCGGGACCGCTGGTGTACATGTCGTTCGATGGGTACGCGCCGGACAAGGGGTTCGTCTCACCGGTGTCGTACAGGTCACGTCCGCCGTAGCCGGCGCCGTCCGCGCCGCCGTAGGCGGGGACGGTGTAACCGGTGTCGCTCAGCGGGTCGTACGCCGACGGGGGCGCCTCGCCGACCGGCGGCGGCGACGGGATCGGCCAGCCCCCGGCGGGGCCGCTGCCGCCGTCCATGCGGGGCATCGCCTGGGTGGGCTGTGTGTCCGCGGGCAGATCCACGCGCGCGTACGGGGGGACGTCCGTCCGCGTGTACGAGGGGATGTCCGTCCGCGCGGTCCGGTCGCCGGCGTAGGACGCCCCCGCGAAGGTCTCCTCGGTGGCGAAGGCGTGGTCGGCGACGGGGCTCTGACCGGTGGCGTAGGGCTGGTCGGCGGCGAAGGCCGCGCCGGCGTAGGACTGGTCCGCGGCGGGGGACGGGCCGGTGGCGTAGAGCTGGTCCGCGGTGAACGGCTGCGCCGTACGCGCGCGTGCGGAGACGGCGCGGTAGGCCGCGGCGAAGCCACGGGCCGGCTCGGGGCTCGGCTCGTCGTAGGCCGGGGCGGCCGGGGATCCGGCGCGGGGGCGGGGGATGTCGTAGCCGGGCAGCGCCGAGGCGTCCCGCGCCGTCGGGGCGCGGCCCTCCCGCTCCGCCGTCCGGGCCCGGCTCGCCTCCAGTTCCTCGCGGCCGGTGCGCTCCTCCGTGCCCAGCAGGGAGGCGACCGTGTCGGCGAAGCGGCGCTTGACCTGGCGCGGCGCCGCGCGCAGCGCCAGGGCGGCCATGACACCGAGCAGGGCCAGGCCGTACAGGAAGACGAAGAGCGGCTTGGCGGATCGACCCGCGTAGAGGCCGTGCACCAGGGCGGCGCACCAGGCCGGGTAGGCCAGCATGTGCATGGCCCGCCAGCGCGCCGCGACGGGGGCGGGGGAGGCGAAACGGCTGCGCAGCGCGCCGGTGACGCCCACGAAGATCATCAGCAGCCCGGCCGCGGAGCCGAGCCCGATCAGGCCGGCGCTGCCGGTGACGCCCAGGGAGAACGGGATCACCGCGGCGATCAGCACCGTGTGGTCCAGGGCGAGCTTGGTGGTGATGTGCAGCAGCAGGAACGCGATCGAGGCGACGGCGGTGGTGCGGTGCACGGCCTGCCCGACGATCCGCTGGCGGGTGTTCAGCAGCATCCGGTCCTGGGCGACCAGGCCCCAGATCACCGAGCAGCTGAGCGAGACGAGCGAGAGCACGCCCGCGCCGAAGTTGAGGAAGTCGCGGACCCGGTCACCTCCCACCAGCACGATCACGGGTATCAGGAGCAGAACGACGGCCGACGCCACCCCGTAGGCCGAACGGCCCGGCCGGGGGAGCGAGGGGGTACTACGACGACGGTTCATGGGGGCAACTCCGAGCAGTTCGGGAAAGCGGTCCCGTTGCCGCACTCTAGGTGGCGCCATACCGGCGAGTACGAGGTTTGAGTTATTGCGCTGTTATCAAATGACAATGGGCTTGTTTATGTCCCTTAGTGGCTGTTACGCCGGGTAATCCGTGGCCTTCGGTCCGTGTGTGTCCTGTGTCGCCCACTCGTACGGAAGCGCGTCGCGGCTTGCTCAAGGGGTGCGGTACCCTGGCGCCATGCGTGCCGTACGCCTTCTGCTTAGCGAGCCGCGCTGAACAGTCCCGACCGCCGGTGAGAACGGGGTCGGAATCGGCGCGGCGTCCCCTCCTGTGCGAGGGGATTTTTCGTTTCCGGATGAGGAAGCCGCTGGCAGAGACGATCGATGGAGCTTTGAGGATCATGAGCGAGACGAACCCCGCCGCCTCTTCGGAGGCGGCCGCGCCGCACCGCTACACGGCCGCGATGGCCGCTGAGATCGAGGCACGCTGGCAGGACTTCTGGGACGCCGACGGCACCTACGCCGCGGCCAACCCCAAGGGCGACCTGGCGGGAGACGCCGCCGCCCGGCCCGAGAAGTTCATCATGGACATGTTCCCCTACCCCTCCGGTGCGGGCCTGCACGTCGGCCACCCGCTGGGCTACATCGCCACCGACGTCTTCGCCCGCTTCCAGCGGATGACCGGCCACAACGTCCTGCACACCCTGGGCTTCGACGCCTTCGGCCTGCCCGCCGAGCAGTACGCCGTGCAGACGGGTACGCACCCGCGCGTGTCCACCGAGGCCAACATGGAGAACATGAAGGCCCAGCTGCGCCGGCTGGGCCTGGGCCACGACAAGCGCCGCTCGTTCGCGACGATCGACCCGGACTACTACAAGTGGACCCAGTGGATCTTCCTGCAGATCTTCAACTCCTGGTACGACCACGAGGCGAAGAAGGCCCGCCCGATCTCCGAGCTGGTCGCCCTCTTCGAGTCCGGTGAGCGCCCCGTCCCGGGCCACACGCGCGCGTGGAGCGAGCTGAGCGCCGCCGAGAAGGCCGACGTCCTGAGCGAGTACCGGCTGGCCTACGCCTCCGACGCGCCGGTCAACTGGTGCCCCGGGCTGGGCACCGTCCTGGCCAACGAGGAGGTCACCGCCGAGGGCCGCTCCGAGCGCGGCAACTTCCCCGTCTTCAAGGCCAAGCTGCGCCAGTGGAACATGCGCATCACCGCCTACGCCGACCGGCTGCTGGAGGACCTGGACGCGCTGGACTGGCCCGAGGCCATCAAGCTGCAGCAGCGCAACTGGATCGGCCGCTCCGAGGGCGCCCGCGTCGAGTTCCCGATCGACGGCGAGAAGATCACCGTCTTCACCACCCGCCCCGACACCCTGTTCGGCGCCACCTACATGGTGCTGGCGCCCGAGCACCCGCTGGTGGAGAAGTTCACCCCGGACGCCTGGCCCGAGGGCACCCACGACGTGTGGACCGGCGGCCACGCCACCCCCGCCGAGGCCGTCGCCGCCTACCGCGCGCAGGCCGCCGGCAAGTCCGACGTCGAGCGGCAGGCCGAGGCCAAGGACAAGACGGGCGTCTTCATCGGCGCCTACGCCACCAACCCGGTCAACGGCGAGCAGGTCCCCGTCTTCATCGCCGACTACGTCCTGATGGGCTACGGCACGGGCGCCATCATGGCCGTCCCGGCGCACGACAGCCGTGACTTCGCCTTCGCGCGCGCCTTCGAGCTGCCCATCCGCTGCGTCGTCGCGCCGACCGACGGCCGGGACCAGGACACCGCCGCGTGGGACGACGCCTTCGTCTCCTACGACGCGAGGATCGTCAACTCCGCCGGTGACGGCGTGACCCTGGACGGCCTGGGCGTCGTCGAGGCCAAGGCGCGCATCACCGCCTGGCTGGAGTCCCGCGGCATCGGTGAGGGCACCGTCAACTTCCGCCTGCGCGACTGGCTGTTCAGCCGCCAGCGCTACTGGGGCGAGCCCTTCCCGATCGTCTACGACGAGGACGGCGTCGCCCACGCGCTGCCCGAGTCGATGCTGCCGCTGGAGCTGCCCGAGGTCGAGGACTACAGCCCGCGCACCTTCGACCCGGACGACGCCGACACCCAGCCCGAGACGCCGCTGTCGCGCAACGAGGACTGGGTCAACGTCACCCTGGACCTGGGCGACGGGCCGAAGAAGTACCGCCGCGAGACCAACACCATGCCCAACTGGGCCGGTTCCTGCTGGTACGAGCTGCGCTACCTGGACCCGCACAACAGCGAGCGGCTGGTCGACCCCGAGATCGAGCAGTACTGGATGGGCCCGCGCGAGGGCAAGCCGCACGGCGGCGTCGACCTGTACGTCGGCGGCGCCGAGCACGCGGTGCTGCACCTGCTGTACGCGCGCTTCTGGTCGAAGGTGCTGTACGACCTGGGTCACGTCTCGTCCCGCGAGCCGTTCCACAAGCTGTTCAACCAGGGCATGATCCAGGCCTACGTCTACCGCGACAGCCGTGGCATCGCGGTGCCCGCGGCCGAGGTGGAGGAGCGCGACGGCGCGTACTACTACCAGGGCGAGAAGGTCAGCCGCCTGCTGGGCAAGATGGGCAAGTCCCTGAAGAACGCGGTGACCCCCGACGAGATCTGCGCCGAGTACGGCGCGGACACCCTGCGCCTGTACGAGATGGCGATGGGCCCGCTGGACGTCTCGCGGCCGTGGGACACGCGCGCGGTGGTCGGCCAGTTCCGCCTGCTGCAGCGGCTGTGGCGCAACATCGTCGACGAGAACAGCGGCGAGGTCACCGTCGTCGACGCCGAGGCCGACGAGGAGACGCTGCGCGCCCTGCACAAGGCGATCGACGGCGTCCGCCAGGACTTCGAGGGCATGCGGTTCAACACCGCCATCGCCAAGGTCACCGAGCTGAACAACCACCTGACCAAGGCGGGCAAGCCGGTGCCGCGCAGCGTCGCCGAGCCGCTGGTGCTGCTGATCGCGCCGCTGGCCCCGCACATCGCCGAGGAGCTGTGGCGCCGGCTGGGCCACACCGACTCCGTCGTCCACGTCGACTTCCCGGTCGCCGACCCGGCGTACGTCGTGGACGAGACCGTGACCTGCGTCGTCCAGATCAAGGGCAAGGTCAAGGCCCGTCTGGAGGTGCCGCCGGCCATCTCCGAGGAGGAGCTGGAGAAGGTGGCGCTGGCCGACGACAAGGTCGTCGCGGCGCTGGACGGCGCCGCCATCCGCAAGGTGATCGTGCGCGCGCCGAAGCTGGTGAACATCGTCACCGCGTGACCCACTGGGGGTGATCCCCTAGGGGGAGGGCGGGACCGTATGCGGGCAGGTTCGGGGTTGATTCGGAACTCCGGGCCTGCCCGGTGCGTTTACCGTGGAGGAGCGGCGCGCAGCGTGTCGCAGCGGGCTGGAGGAGGAGCGTCGTGGAAGCAGTGATCACAGTCTTCGCCCTGCTTTTCGTGCTCTTCGTGGCCGTCGGCACCTTCGCCGCGGTGAAGGCGATCGGCGCCGCCAAGCGCGGCGTGGACCGCACGATCGACCAGGCCCGCCGCACGGTCGAGGACCACACCCTGCGGGCCAAGTCCTTCGGCCGGCCCGGCCCCGCCGGTGAGATCGCCCAGCTCAGGCTGAAGCTGCGCACCTCGATGCGCGCCACGCAGGACGCGCTGCGCGCGGGCGTGGCCGAGGACGAGTCGCTGAAGGAGTCCCTCGGTCTCTTCGAGCGGCTCAGCGCCCATGGGCACGAGCTGGACGACGACCTCAGGCGCCTGGAGTCCGAGCCGGACCGGGCCACCCTCGCCGAGCGGCTGCCCCGGCTGCGTGAGCGCACCGAGCGCATCGTCCACTCCGCGGACTCCCTGCGCTGGGCGGTCCGCGACCGGGCGAGCCACCTCGCCGACGACGACCTCGACTCCCTCAGCGCCCAGATCGACGTGGAGACGGGCGCCCTGCGGCACTGGACGACGACGGAGCCGGCGACCGCGCCGCCCGCCTCCTGGCCCGGGACCCCCGCCGCCGGGACGGACCGCCGGCAGACCTGGCCCGAGGAGCCCGCGGCGGGCACCCACGAGGAGCCGGCGCGGCGCGCCATCACCCCGCCGGCCGCGCGCCCGTCCTACCCGTGGCAGAAGCGGCCGCGTCCGGAGAGCACGACCTGATTCGGTCAAGGCATTCCCAGGTGCAAGGGCCCGGACTGCCGCCCGCGCGCTACGGCAGGTAACCTCCAGCTCATGTCCCGCCATGTCGCGATCGTCACCGATTCCACGGCCTACCTGCCGCCCCGGACGAGAGAGCGGCACGGCATCACCTCGGTGCCGCTGACGGTGGTGCTCGGCGGGCAGGCCCTCGACGAGGGCACCGAGATCTCGACCCGTTCCCTCGTCCAGGCCCTGCAGAAGCGACGGCCCGTCACCACCTCCCGCCCCAGCCCCCAGCTGTTCGCCGAGACCTACCGCAAGGTCGCCGCGTCCGGCGCCACCGGCATCGTCTCCCTCCATCTCTCCGGTGAACTGTCCGGCACCTACGACGCGGCCGTCTGCGCCGCGCGCGAGGCGCCGGTGCCGGTGCGGGTCGTGGACACCGGCATGGTCGCGATGGCCCTCGGCTTCTGCGCGCTCACCGCCGCCGAGACGGCCGAGAGCGGCGGCACCATGGACGAGGCGGTCACGGCCGCGGAGAAAAGGGCCGCGGGCACGGCCGCCTACTTCTACGTCGACACCCTCGACTATCTGCGCCGGGGCGGACGGATCGGCACCGCGCAGGCCCTGCTGGGCTCCGCGCTCGCGGTGAAGCCGCTGCTGCAACTGGAGGGCGGCCGGATCGAGCCGCTGGAGAAGGTCCGCACGGCGTCCAGGGCGATCGCGCGTCTGGAGGAGGTCGTCGCCGAGCGGGCGGGCAGCGCGCCGGTCGATGTGGCCGTCCACCATCTCGCCGCCGCCGACCGGGCGTCGGCGCTCGAGGAGCGGCTGCGCGAGCGGGTTCCGGGGCTGGCGGACCTTCATGTGAGCGAAGTCGGCGCGGTCATCGGCGCGCACACGGGGCCGGGGCTGCTGGGGGTCGTGGTCTCGCCGCGCTGACGCGCCGGTTCTCGCGGTGGTGAGGCAGTCGTCTCGCCTCGGTGATTCACTCGTGTGAGTGGCCGGGATATCCACAACTCGGCGTCTCTCCACGGAATTCGAGCAAGATCATCGCGGATCGGCGAACTGACCGATGCTCGTCGCATGGCACTTCGAGAACGCACACGCCCCGCTCATGCGACCAGCGGACCCGGCCGGGGCCCGGCCTCGGACGGCCGCCTGCGGCAACGGCGCCCGGCCGGGCGCGTCCGCCACCGCAAGCGGCAGCTGCCGGCGGAGGAACTGCGCCGGCGAGCACAGATCGTCTTCGCCCAACGCACCGGTGCCGCACCGGAGTCGGGGGCCGCACCACCCACGCCCGGCGTTGCCAGGGCGCCGGACCCGCACCGGGGGCCGCACCCGCATCGGGTGTCGGACACGTACCGGGCGCAGGCCGAGGCGGCGGCGCCGGAGCATCGGGACGGACGCCGGTGGACGGGGATCGGGGCGGCGCTGCGCGAGCGGATGCCGGTGTGGGTGCAGACCCGGTGCGGTCTGGAACGCCGCAGTGTCCTCGCACTCGGCGTGGTGCTCGCCGTCGCGGCCGTCCTCGCGGTGCAGCACTTCTGGACGGGCCGCACCGAGACCGTGAGCGCGCCCGACGTGGTGCGTGCGGCGGCCCCGCAGGCCCAGGAGCCGGCCGCGACGGACAGCCGCCCGGCCCCGTCGCGCCCCGCGGTGACCGCCGGGACCGAGATCGTGGTCGACGTCAGCGGCAAGGTCCGCAAGCCCGGCATCCACCGTCTGCCGGCCGGATCCCGGGTCGTCGACGCGCTCCGTGCGGCCGGCGGTGTGCGACCCGGCACCGACACACGGAGCCTGAACCGCGCCCGCTTCCTGATCGACGGCGAACAGGTGGTCGTCGGTGAACCTCCGTCCGTCACCGGGCCCGGCACGAGCGGCACGGGCCCCGGGTTCGGCGGGGGCGGTGGGCGTGGGGGACCTGCGGGAGCCGTCGGCGGGGGCGGACCCGCCGGGCCTGTCCCACTCAACACGGCCACGGTGGACCAGCTGGACACCCTGCCGGGGGTGGGCCCCGTCCTCGCGCAGCACATCATCGACTACCGCACCCAGCACGGCGGTTTCCGGTCCGTTGACGAGCTGCGCGAGGTCAACGGCATCGGTGACCGCCGCTTCGCGGACCTGCGGCAACTGGTGCGGCCATGAGTACCGGCCCGGGCGCACCGCCCGACGAGCAGTACGGGGCGACGGAGGAAGGCCGCGCCGGGATCGTCCGCAACCCGGTGCACGCGGCGTCCGGGAACCGGCTCGGCAACGCCCATCCCCGGCAGGAGGGACCCGCGGACCTCCGGCTGGTGCCTCCCGCGCTGGCCGCATGGGCGACGGCGGCCCTGATGCTGGACGCATCGCCGTGGGCGGTGGTGGCCGTGACGGCCGCGTGCCTGGCTCTGGGCGCCGCTCTGCTCGCGGCCGGGCGAGGCAGGGCCGGCGCGCCGAACGTCCCGCAGCAGTGGGGATCGTGGCCGTGGCCCAAGGGGCCCGCGGAGACTTCCTCGCCGGGAGCTGGTCGGACCCTTGCCCGGTGGCCCAAGGGGCGCGCGGAGACTTCCTCGCCGGGGGCTGGTCGCGACCTTTCGCCGTGGCCCAGGGGGCGCGCCGGGACGGGCATGTCCCTGGCCGCCGTGCTTCTGTGTGCCGCGGCCGCGGCGGCCTCCGCCGGGTTGCATGGGGCGGACCTGCTCAGGGGGCCGGTGCCGGTGCTGGCCCGGCAGTACGCGACGGTGACCGCCGACGTGGAGATCACCTCCGACGCGCGCCTCACCCGGCCCCGGGTGCGGGGCGACCATGTCACCACGCCCTCCCTGGTGATCGAGGCGGAGGTGCGGTCGGTGGAGCTGAGCGGCGGGCGGCGGGTGGGGACACGGACACCCGTGCTGCTGATCGTGGACGCGGGCCGCGGGGGCGGGCGGGACCCTCGCCCGGCCGCCGCACATCGGGGCGCCCCCTCTCCGTGGCTGGAGCTGCTGCCGAGCACCACGCTCCGGGTGCGGGGCCGGCTCGCCCCGTCCGTCCTCGGCGGGGAGCGGGTCGCGGCCGTGCTGAGGGTGCGGGATTCCGCGCCACCGCGGGTGGTGGGGCGGCCGTCGGGACCGCAGCGGCTGGCGGGACGGTTACGGGCCGGGCTGCGCGCGGCGACCGAGGGCCTGCCGGCGGACGCGCGGGCCCTGCTGCCCGGGCTGGTCGTCGGGGACACCTCCCGGATCACACCGGACCTGGACGAGGCGTTCAAGGAGACCGACCTCACCCACACCCTGGCCGTGTCCGGTGCGAACTTCACCTAGGGGGGTGGGTTACCGGGAGGGATCTTCGTTGCGCGCGAGGGAGGATCGACGCCCTGACCTGCGCTGATCCTGTAGAACCTCGCCCATCAGTTGGAGCGCATCATCAAGCCGCAGCCGCAGCCGCTCCACAAGGAGGATGAGGCCGGCGTGATCCAGCTGCGCGAGATCCTCGGCTCTGGCCTGTTCGAGGTCACGGTGAGCGTAGTCCAGTCGCGCCTTCTGTGAGTCGGTCAGAGTCGAGTGGGGGGACAGTTCCGCAGACATCGGTGGCCACCTATGGGACGGGCGTGCAAGGAGCGGCGTGGGGGGCTCAAGTAATCGTTTGGCCAGAGGTCGCATAGAGGCAATACCGGGAAAGTCGTATCACTCGAACGGGTGTCTGATTCCAATCTAGGATGCATTATGCACCGATGTGCCGCCCGGAAATTTACCAGCGGCTGGTAAAGACATCCGATCGGGATGATCACAATGTGGTCGGGTGCCACGCGAACCCAAGCCTGACTGGCTGCTCAGCCACCGCCGGGCCATTGGGGAACGAATCCGCGAAGAGCGCAGAGCCCGCGGCCTGTCGCAGGTGGATCTCGGCGAACGCGTCGGCCGTGACCACAAGACGATCCACAGGTGGGAGACGGCGACCACAGCGCCGTCCCTGGATGATCTGCTCCTCGTTGCTCGCGTTCTCGATGTCTCCGTCGCTCACCTGGTGCAGTGAGCGGCCCGCCCGCCGCCGGACGGGCCGCTCTTCCTCCACGACCCGGCTGCCCCCCACGACAGTTGGGGAAGGGTCTTCCGGAGGATCAAGGACGGCCGCCCCCGACGGGGGGCAGGGACGGCCGCCGGTCTCAGGGAACGCTGATCTCTGGTGGCTGGCGCAACGGCCCGCCGTTCTGGCTCCAGTGATATCCCTCGGTGTCTGTCGGCCTCGTCCGGCCGCGATAGTGGTTCACGTGGTCGCCGTCGTGCCCCGGCCGTCGGGTGCACGAGATGCGCCCGCCAGGGTCCAACTCGCCGCAGTAGCCAGCGGCGCGGCAGGCGGCCAGCTCCGCCTGCACGTCGGCATGCGCGCTCTTGCTCATGCGCGCCGCCCTTCCCGCACCAGCCGGTACAGGACCCGCCCGACCATGCACAGTTCCCCGTTGTCCACGCACTGCTCGCACGTGCCGCCGTGGTCCAGCAGCGCCGGGTGCGCACGGGCACCGAGGCAGGGCGCGCAGGCCCGGGGAAAAGTCGAGTAGTGCCCGCCGGGCCGCTTGTGCCGGCGCTCGCCGAGGTCGACTGCGGTCTCCGCGGTAAGGGTGTGGTCGCGGTCCCAGACGCAGACGGCGCCGCGCAGCTGCTCCTCGGTCTGCTCGTCCAGCGACGGCACGCCGAGCAGGCGCACCACGGCGAGCGGCAGGGGGTGGGTGGTCGTGGGGCTGGTCACCGCACGGCCTCCAGCTGGCGCGGACCCTGAGCCGGGATCACCATGCCGAGCGACTGACCCAACGCCCAGAACAGCTCTGCGGCCTCCGTGCGCGACAGCACAAGGTCGGCGTCCTCGCGGTGAACGTCCAGGGCGTACAGCGCGATGGGCACCCGGACTTCGCCGGTGGTGGCGTCGGCGCTCGGTGGTTCGTCGCGGCGGGTGGACGCGTGAAGAGGCAGCATGACGGACCCCGTTCCAGTAGGCGACTGAAAGCGAGCAGTCACCGTAGGGGTCCGGGCAAGAGAGAAGGGGGACAGATTGTCCCCCTGTCCCAAAGTGTCCCCCTACCTGTCAGGCAGTCACCACGCCCACGGCCGCGGCCAGTCGGCTGGCTTCGCCGCGCATGGCGCGCGGGGCGTTGCGCCACAGGTCGGCCGCCACGTGGCGGGCTGACGGGGTGTAAGCCACGGTCTCGGCGCCGATGCGCTGCGCCATCTGCATCACGTGCAGCGCGGCCGTGCGGTCGCCGCGCTGGAGGTGGCCGCGGGCGACCTCCACCCACAAGCGGGCCCGCCGCTCCACCGAGGGCATCGTGTCCGGGTCGATGTCGTCGGCAAGGCTCACGGCCTTGGCAGATTTCCGCAGGTCAGTAGCCACCGACACCGCATGAAAGTCGACATTCGCCCGACCGAACACCGTGCTGGGATGCACGTAACTGGCCGGCAGACTCTTCGCCACCTGATCGCCCTTGCCCCAGTACCGCCACGCGTCGCCCTCCCGGCCCTCGCGGGCCATCGTCACCGCAGCGTGCAGCTGAAGGGCGCCGTAGATCCCCCGCCAGTCCTCCGGCCCGTCCTCCAGGTGGGGGCGGATCAGGTCGGCTGCCTCGTTGACGACACGCAGCGCCTCCTCCGGATACGACGTCTCGCGCAGGATGTTGCCCATGTTCCAGGCCGCTGCCGCTATGGCCGCCGGCTGGTCGGCATCCTGCGCCGCGGACAGCGCGCGGTCCGCGACCACCCACGCCATCTCCGCCGGGGCCACGTAAGCGGTGGCCTGCCCGGTCAGCCGATAGACGTCGGACAGGGCGACCAGTGCGGCCCGCCGGTCGTCGCCGTCCAGGGCCCGCACCGCGGCCTCGGCATCCCGGATCAGCTCCGGCAGCAGCGCCCCCACCTCGGTCCTGTTGTGGCCCGACGTATGCCACAGGCGCCAGCTCTGATTCACGCGGCCCTGGAGGATCGCCGCGTCCGCCGGGGCGGTGCTGCGGGTAGCGAGGGTGCGCTGCATGACCGCAGCCCAGATGTCCGGCATCGTCGGATGGTGGAGCCTGCCGAGCGGCACGGGCGCGGCCGGGCCGTCGTCCGACCCGGTGATGACGGACAGGTCTTGTACCTGGAGGGCGGCGGCCAGGCGCAGCAGCAGCTGGTGGCTACGCAACTCCCGCTCGTTGGTCTCGATCTTCTTCAGCCAGTCGGGGCCCCTGCCGCAAAGCTCCGCGAGCGTGGCGCGCGAGATGCCCCGTGACTCGCGCAGTACCTTGATCCGCTCGCCTACGGTGAGGTCCCCTGACAGATCCACGCGTGCCCCCTCGGGTGCCGGTGCTGGTATCGCCAGCGTACGGCCGCAGTCAAGGGAGGGCGCGCGGCTCACACTCCAGTTCGGTTGTACTGCTCCACCCTGTCCGGCGGTGCCGGCGGCTCGATGCCCTGCTGCCGCATCTGCCCCGACAGCTCAGACACGTACCAGCTGAACGCGCGCACCAGGCTGGTCAGGCTGTCGATGCGGCGCTCCTGCCGCTCAATCCGCCGGTCCAACGTCTCGCGGATCTCCTTGAAAGCTGCGAGGTCCGCAGCCCGCTGCTGCGGCTCGGCCGCGGCCTCGGCCGCCGCTCGCTGCGCCTCGGCCGTGGTCTGCGCCGCGGCACGCGTAGCCCGCGCAGCGAACAGGCCGCTTCCCAGCAGGGCGACGGCGCCGAGCACCGAGCCGATGATCCCCGCGGCGACCCCCCAAGCTCCGCTCACGTTCTCTCCCGACGTGCTGTGCGGGGCAGCTCGTACTCGGGTACGGAGCTGGCCCACAGGATGACCCCCACATGGCTGGTGGCGTACCAGCCGAACACCGCCCACCCGCGCGGGTAGTCACCCACGGTCGCACCCCACAGGAACGCGGACCCCCACACGAACGGCGGGACCAGCGCGGCGATGAACCCCCACTTGTCCCGGCCGATCCGCAGCCACGCCGAGCCGAACGTGACCACGCCGCACACCACCCACACCAGCGCCCACCATCGCAGCGACGCCCACCGTGTGAGCAGGTCCAGGCCGCGCAGGTCCGAACGGGGCATGAGCATGTAGCCGAGGCCGTAACAGACCTTGCCCATGCCGAGCAGCGCGAGCACCACGCCACGACGCCCCAACCGCTTGCTCACCCATCGGACCGCGCGGCACACCATCACACCCCCGGCGCCGTGCTCGCGCTGTCCTTCGGACCGATCGCCCGCGCGGCCACGCCCTTCAGCAGGGACATCGCGGCGGCGAGGCCGGCCGTGCCGACGCCCTGCCAGAAAGACACGCGCAGCATGTCGGCCGGGCCGGCGGCGAGGGCGACCGCAGCGGCGGCCCCCAGGAACGTCCACACCACGCGCTCGATCAGGTCGACCGCGTACGTGCGGGCGGTCTTCACGACGGTCTGAGCAGCAGGCAGATGGATCTCGGACATGGGTCACGCTCCCTTGGTGAGTGCGGCAGTGAGTCGGTCGATGGACGCGCGCAGGCCAGCGATCGCGTCCATCTCTTCTTTGTGGTGCTGGTCCTGCCAGCGCAGGAAGTCGGCGACGCTCCGGGTCTTGTTGGCGCCCGTCGCGGTCGGTGAGACGAGTCGCGCGCCGAGCAGCTCGGCCACGGCCTTGCGGGCGATGGCCTCGCGGTCGGCATCGGTCAGTGCCATGTCGTCCCCTCCAGGGGTGTCGGTGTTGTCGGTGCCGCCGTCGCCGGGGTTCCAGCTGGCGGGATGCTTCAGCCGCTCGGCCACGGCCGCACGGAAGTCGGGCATGGAGAACACGGGGTCCGGCTTCCAGTCGCTCCACTCCTTGTGGCCGATCGCGCTGCGCTCGCCCCACCCGTGCGCGCGCAGAATCGCCGCGGCCCAGCGCACGGCCGCGTCGTACTGCGCAGCCGGCCACGGGCCGCTGCCACGGTTCGAGCCCTCCAGGCCGTAGAACCTCGCGTTGCCGTCGACCGCGCCCGCGTCACCCTCGTGCTTGTGCGGGGCCGGCGGCCGGGCCGCGTACGACTCATCGATGACGGCCTGCAAGACGGACGGGTCCCCGCCCCCGGCATGGTTCGCCCGCCCATTGGCGGTCAGGGTGATCGTGCCGTCCGGAGCGAGGTACGCGTGCGCGCACGGACCCGGCAGGTCGGCCCGCCCGGACCACACGATCTCTCCGTCCGACGGCGGGGTGCCGCCCGTGTGGTGGATCATCACGCCGTGCACCGGCCCCCACCCGTCCCCGCGGTTCCCGCGGTTGTGAGTGCGCCAGCCCGGATGCTCGACCACGCGCAGGCCCTCGGCCCGCAGCGCCGCCAGCATCTCGTCATCGGTCAGTGGAGTGGCCATCGTGGGCCCGCCTTTCAGAGGAGTCGTGCGTATCGGAGGGCGCCGCCGATCGCTCCGCCCCCGCCGTACTTACCGCCGGTCGTCGCGCCCGACGTGCGGCGGACCTGGATCTGCACCTTCAGCTGCGAGGACGCCCGGTACGGAGTGAGGTCCAGGACGAGGGTGGGCAGCTGGAAAGTGAACGTGGCCGGGACCGTGCCGGACCCCGCCACCGCGCCGTCCAGCAACACCTGCCAGTCGCCGCCCGTGTTCGTCGTGCCGACCACGTCGCCGATGAACACCAGGCCGAGGGACAGCGTCGCTGTGCGCGGGCTCAGGATCGTTTCCCACAGCGTCGTGAAGCTGGTGCCGTCCTCGTACACCAGGCCGCGCAGTGACGTCGGGTAGAACGGCAGCTCATCCCGGATCGCGCCAGCCCGACGCAGCGCAGCCAGCTGCTGCTCGACAATCGCCAGCCGCTCCAGCACATCGGGGGTCGTCTGTACGCGCGGCATCAGGCGTCCACACAGGTGAGCTTGACGCGTTCGGGTCCGCCCGCCGCGGTGTTTTCGATGCTGACGATCCGCAGCACAGCCTGCCGGCCGGTCGGGCTTTGCGGCTCGGGGTCGATGACGAACAGCGCCTCGTCGCCCACGCTGTAGCTGCCGAACTGCGGGTCCAGGTCAGCGGCGACCTCGAACGTGGGCTGAACCTGTGCCTGACTCCGCGCGGTGAGATCGGCATTGGTCATGCCCTGTACCTGGGCGTCGTCCACCACGCCGTCGTACGTGGCCACGCCCTCCAGCAGCGGCCACCCCGAGTCGATCATGTCCTGAGCTACGGAGGTCTTCACGATGCGGGCCTCGCCGCTACCGGCGCCCAGCCCGGACATCTCCGTCACCAGGGAGGCGCCGTCCTCGGGCCAGTCGTACGACAGGATCGACCCGTACCCGCCGCCGCCCTTGGAGAAGACGAGGCCGGACTGGTCGACGGTCCGGCCGCGCCGCGGGTACCAGGTGCGCGCCTGCTTGATCCGGCGGGGCGGCTGGTTGTTCGCGGCCGGCGTCCACGACACGTCCACGCCGAAGTCGAACCCGTCATCCGACGCGGCCAGCTCGGCGATCGCCTTGTAGATCTCGGGCCGCTCATACCCGAAGTACGTGGCCGTGCGGGTGATGCCGTGCCCGGCGCCCGCCAACGGGTTGATGTCCAGGCCGATGCTGCCGCCCGGCTGGTCCTGCGCGTACCGCAGCAGCGACCAGACGAGCCACTTCTGATCGGAGTACAGGCGCTGCCCGCCGAGCTCCACATACGCCGGGTTGATCAGCAGCGACGTGTCCGTGGACAGGGTCTTCTTCACGTACCGGTGCTGGAAGTAGCTGAGGAATTCCGAGGCCTGGATCGCCTTCCCGCCGGTGGCGTCCGTCCTGGTCCAGATGATGCCGCCCCACACCAGCACCCCGTCCCGGTCGACGTACACCGCGGTACGGCCCGGCACGCTCGCGGTCTCCGGGTCGAGTGGCAGCGTCTCGTCGCTGTACGGGATGACCCCGCGCAAGGTCCCCACACCGTTCAGCTCGGTCGTGTACGTCACCGAGGACAGCGGCAGTTCCGCCAGCAGCTGGTCCGTGCGCAGGTCACAGAACAGGTACGTGTACGTGTGCTGCGGCGCGTCGGCGAGGCCCGGAGCGGCGGCGAACAGCAGCGCGTCCATCGGCGTGCCCATCAGGCGATCCTCAGCGCGCGCAGCCACGACCCGGCGCGCATCGTCGTCGCCGTGGCGGTCGTGGTGTTCTGCGCCCACCGCAGCCGCAGCTGCCCGGCGGTGCTGCTGGTGACGATGCGGCCCCGGAATGAGGCGGTCACGTCGGTGCCGGTGCCGAATGTGCCGAGCGGGCGCACCGTCGACTCGTTGGTGGACACCACGTCCACGGCGGTCGCGTTGTTCTGCGAGGGCCCGTTCCGCGTCCACTGGAACGTCGACCCGCTCGGTACGGTCCACGTGGCTTTGAGGTCGCCGGGGCCGAGCGCGGTGGTCTGCCCGGTGTAGATCAGCAGGCCGTCCAGGATGTACGTCGCGTTCGCGGCGAGGTTGACAAACAGGTGATCGTCGTCCTGGAGGGTCGCATTCGACACGCTCTCGTCGGCCGTCTTGTACGCCGTGAGGATCGGTGAGCCGCCGGACGCCAGCAGGTCACCCGTGGTGCCGTCGCTGCGGCCGTACACGAACTTGTCCAGGTCGGTCAGGTACAACGCCTGCCCGGGGTGCAGCCTGTTCGGGGCGTTCGCCGAGCCCACCGGCACGATGCCGCCCGCGGCCACGCTGTACTGCCGCAGGTCGGCGATGTTCGCCGCGGTGACGCTGGTCTGGCTCGGGCCGATCGAGATGTCCGCGAGCAGCTGCGCGTTGTTCGGCAGGGTGCCGCGCACCGTCGCACCGGCCGACGCGGCATAGGGACCCTGGATGATCTCCAGCTGCCACTGCGACGCCGAGCCTGCATACTCGGCGTCGTACACCGAGGCCACCACGGAGTCCTTGCGGTACTGGCCGGCGCCACCGGCCGGGGCCACGGTCAGGGTCACGTCGCCGTCGTTGACGCAGACGTACGTGCCCGACCCGCCGGTGTCGTGCTGGTCGACGTAGCAGAATCCCGCGCTGACGATCACGGTCATGTTCGGCGTGGCCGCCGGCCGGACCTTCATCTGGTAGTTCGTGTAGCTGGGCTTCACGCCCTGCCGGATGCGCAGCGGCGACGCCTCGTCCACCGCGAACCCCGGATAGCTGAGCAGGGCGGTAAGCGCCAGCCGGTCATTGCGGGCCGGGTAGCTGCCAGCCTGCATCCAAGTCGGCGGGTTGATTGCGGTCACCGTGTGGCTCCTTTCTCACAGGCTGGTGTCACGCCACGTGACGGTCAGCAGGGACGTTTGCCCGGTCGCCCCGGGCAGGGCCGAGCCGCGGTACGCGATCTCGTTGCTGCCGGGCAGGAGCAGCGGCCACGAAGAGCCCGCGCGCACCCACGAGCGGCGGGGGCTGGTGCCCATGAACAGCACCGCGCGGCTGCGGGTGTCGATCAGCAGGTACTCGCCCGCCTGGAGGCTGGCGTCGATGGTGAGCAGGCCACCCGTGGTCACCTGCTCGATGGCGGGGTTGGCGACCGGACCGTCCAGACGCAGCACCGGAAACGCGGGCGACGCCCCGCCGTTCACGGCGGTCAGCCGGCCGGACGTGCCGGCGCTGCCGTAGGTGCGGCCCGTCGTCGGGTGCAGGCGGGACGGCGAGGCGTTCGGCGTGGTCTCCCACGTGGCCCCGGGCTGGTCGCCGTCGATGTAGTCGTGGAGCGTGGCGCCGGTCTCGGCCAGCGCCGCATCCGCGTACCACTTACCGCCGACCGCCGAGGGCGTGAACGACACGCTCACGTTGTCGCAGGTCTCACCCGCGGCGAGGGTGTACGACCCGGTGACGCGGGTCCACACCCCGGTTGGCGGGGCAGTGATCGCGGTGGTCTTCAGCGTCGTGTTGGCGCCGAACTTCCAGCCGATGAACCCACCGGACCACGTCACGCCGGGCAGCAGCTTGACCCACACGCCAACGTTGATCGTCTGTCCGCCGCTGACTGGCTCGATCGTCCACCGCGTACCAGCTGCGGCCGTGTTGACCGCCACATGCTCGATGGACGCCGCGCCCACGTACTGCTCACTGGTGACCCGGTTCCTCGTGACGGTCGCCCAGAAATCGGTGTTGCTCAGGTCCACCTCGGCCGAGGGGTTCAGGACGATGTTCCGCACGAGCGGTGCAGCGCTGCCGTACACGAGCGGGTACGTGCGGCCGGCGGCCGGACTGTAGGCAGTAGTCCATGCGGACTGCTCGGCGAGGCCGTACACGTACGGGTCGGCGCAGTAGAACTCCAGCGCCGCGTCGCCGAGCCTCCAGAGGTATTCGGCGTCGTACGGGATGTTCCGCTTGCGGCACTTGGCCTGCACCATGACGCCCTGGTCCAGGAACTGGAGCGGCGCCGGGGCGGCCTGCGGTTGCGTCGCGGCGCGCAGGGCGAGGCTCAGCGCCCGTAGATCGTCGGGGCTGTCGCCGCGCATGCCCAGCTTCATCTGGATGGTGCGCGGACCGGTGTAGTCGGGGCCGGTGTAGTCGCCGTGCTGGCCCGGCCGCTCCACGTCCTGCGACCGGATCTCAGGCAGGTCGTCCACGCCGTCCAGCGCGGTGATCGTGTAAGGGGTGCCGGGCCCGAACGTGAGGTCACCCCACTGGATCTGACCGAGTCGCTGCTGCGCCACCGTCACCGCCTCCCCACGAGGCCCTGCCACGACAGCGCGCGCAGGATGCCGTCCGGCGATGCCTCGGACTCGTACAGGTTGAACGTGTTGTGGGTGTCGCCGCCGCCGGCCGGGGCCGCGTAGGCGGAGGCCACCTGCGCAGCCGACGGCGTCACCGCGAGCGCGCCGCCCACGGCCGAGGTCGCGCCGAGCATGTCCACCGCCACCGAGCGGGCGGCGCCCACGACGCGGGCCGCGCTGGCGAGGACGCCCCCGCGCCAGCCCTCCATGTCCATCTCGCCGATCGCGTGGAACGCGCGGGATGGGCTGCGCGTCTTGTGGACGGACTTGACGGTCTTCAGCATCTGCTCGGCGATGCGCCGCATCACGGCCTCGATCTGGCTTTCCTGCGACTTCAGACCGTTTACCAGGCCCTGCGCCGCGCGGATGCCCGCCCCATACAGGGCATCGCCCACCGTGGCGCCCGTCGCCGTCGCCGACTTGGCGAGCTGCGCCTGAAGGTCGTTGATCCGGCGTAGCTCGGCCGGTGTCGCCTTGGCCAGCGCCGCGGCCGTCGCTGCGCCGCCGGACACTCCGGCGTCGGCGATCTGCTGGAGCAGGTCCGCGCGCAGGCCCGACGTGCGCAGCTTGCTGATGTTGGCCTGGAACGCGGTGGACGCCTTCAGCGCCTGCTGGAGCCCGACCGTGATCGCCGACACGCTGTTGACGTCGGTGTGCCCCTTGGTGATGTCGGCCTCGCTGAGGATGCCCGACGTGATGTCGCCCGCCGCCTTGGAGCGGGCCTTCACCAGGTCATCCAGCCGCTTCTGCGCCGCATCCAGCCGCTTCAGTACGGCGTCCCGCGCGGTGACCTGCCGCCCCAGCTCGGCCGTCGCCCGCGCCAGGCTCTTGGCGATACCCGTGCGCACGTTCGTGGGCAGCGCCTTGGTGATCGACTGCAACTTGGCGCGCAGCTGCGCCGTGGTGCCGTCGATACCGGCGATGAAACCCTGGATGAGCAGGCGGCCGGCCGGGGTCAGGATCTTGGCGTCCTTGGCCGGCGGGCCCTTCCAGCTGGTCAGCTTGGAGGTGAGGCCGCTCAGGGTGTCCTTGACACCGCCGATCATGGACTTGATGCCGTTGATGAATCCCTGAATGAGGCTCTTGCCCGCCGACAGCAGCGTCCCGCCGATGCCCGCCAGTACCTGCCCGGCCTTGCTCGGCAGGCTGCGCACGTACGACACGGCCTCGGAGATCTTGCTGCTGATCGAGGAGACCAGCTGCGCGCCGGCCCGGATCACGGGCCCGGCCATGCTGGAGGCGAGGGACGCCAGAACCGACGCGGCCTTGCCCGGGAACCCCTTCAGCCAGTCCACCGCGATACCAATGGCCTGGCCGACCTTGCTGCCGATGGCCATCGCCTGCCCGGCGATCGCCAATGCGGCGTTCTTCACGGCGTCCTTGGCGTGCTGCCAGGCGCCGGAGAAGTTCCCGGACAGTAGGTCGGTCAGGATCTGGATGGTGGGGATCACGATGTACGTGATCCGCGAGGACAGCACGTCAGCGAAGATCCCGGCCAGCCCGGCGATCAGCCCGACCAGCGGCTGAATGATCGGCATCAGCCCGGAGACGATCTTCAGGACCAGGTCGCCCACCACCTGGATCAGCGGCGCCACCGCCACCATCAGCGAGGCGAAGCTGGCGCCGATCTGCGCCAGGCTCGGCGCCAGCTGGACGACCAGGTCGGCCAGGACCGGGAACAGGGTCTGCGCCAGCTGCGCGATCAGCGCCGCGAACGGGCCCACGACCGCAGGCAGCTGGGCAAGGATCGGCGCCAGCGCCGTGGTCAAGGCCGTCGCCAGCTGGGCGACCACGGGCGCGGCTGCGGCGAAGATCTGTCCGACCGCGGCCAGCAGTGGCATCAGCGCGGGCAGCAGTGCCGCCACCAGCTGACCGATCACGGGCAGCAGCGGGGACACCGCGGTGAGCAGCTGGCCGATCGCCCCGGCGGCGAGGAGCAGCACCGGGCCCAAAGCCTTGATGATCGGCTGGAGTGCCTGCCCGAGCGAGCTGACGAGGGTCTGCACGGGCGGTCCGAGCGCGGTGATCACGGGGGCGATAGCGGCGAGCGCGGTCCCGAGGAGCGGGGCCACCGTCTGGGCGATGACGCCCATCGTCTGGAACAGCGCCCCGAGTGCGTTCTGCACGCCTGCGCTGTTGGCGATCCCGGCAATCGCTGCGGTGATCTGCTGCAACATGCCGATCATGCCGCCGCCACCCGCTGGGACGGCGTTAAAAACTGCACCGATGATCTGTGCGACGTTGCCGCCGACCTGCGCCAGCTGGCCGATCAGATCAATCGCGCGCTGAATGGCCTGCTGCATCGCGCCCGACTCGAACGCCTGCGACAGCTTGTCGCTGATACCGGCCGCAGCCCGGCCCGCGCCCGCCGTCAGCTGCTCGAACGACGGTCCGGCCGCCGCCGCGATCTGGCCCAAGCTGTTGACCACCACGGCGGGGACGCCGGACAGGTTGGTCAGGCCCTTACTCGCCGAGCTGAGCGCCTTCCCCAGGGTGCCGGTGTCGGCCAGATGCCGGGCCGCCATGAGCGCGCCCGTGCCCATGTTGTTGAGCGCGCCGGCCGACGTGAGCAGGTTGGTTCGCAGCACGGGCAGCACGCTTTTCGCGGTCCGGTCCAGCTGCGTGGCGAGGCCCTGGAACACGCGCTCTTGGACGGCCTGCTGCATGCTGCGCAGGCTCGGGCCGAGGGTCTGCACCTCCCGCGCAAAGGAGCGCGCGGACGGGCTGAGCTTGTCCAGTGCCTTCTGGAAGTCCTTTGCTTTGCTCGGGTCCAGTGCGGCGGCCAGGGCGTCGCCCATGCCTTGCGATGCCAGCTTGACCGCGCCCGACGCCAGCTGAATCGACACCAGGCCCGTGGCGGCGACACCGGCCGCGGGCGCGATGTTGGCTAGCGTGGTGGCGAGCGCCCCGGCCGCCGGCACCGCGGTGCCGATCGTGGCCGCCACTCGGCCGAAGCTGGCGGCCACTCCGCCGATGGGCCCGGCCATGCCGCCGATCCGGCCGAGGAGCCCGACCAGGCGGCGCGGCCGGTCCTCGTCCACGTTCACGTCCACGCGGACGTCGGTGTCGTCCACGCGGCGCGCGGCGGCCAGCAGCTCGTCCAGCTGCCGTGTCGCCTGCCGCGTGCTGGCCTGGACGTTGATGTCCGGGTGGGTGTCGCTGAGCCGCTGGAGATGCGGCGTCAGCTCACCGATCCGGCGCATGGCGTCAGCGATCGACACGTCCACGCCGATGCGCTGGCTGGACAGCTGCGCCAGCTCCCGGCGTACCCGCGCAAGGTCGCGGTCCACCTCGCTGCTGTTGGCGTCGATCTGGACGTCCGGCAGGTGCGCGAGCAGGTCCCGCAGCTCGCGCTGCACCCCGCCGCCGAGCGCCGCCCCGATGCTGGAGCCTTGGCGCTGCGCGTCCGCGATCGTGCCTTGCAGGCCGTTCAGGTTGACCGCGAGATGGGAGACGAGATTGGGCAGGTTGATGTCGTCTGCCACTGATCATCTCCTCACGTGCGGCGCATCGACGCGAAGCCCAACAGGGATGCGCCATCAGCGGGTTCGGGATCGCGGGTGCCGCCGGACTGGTGGGCGGCCTGGTGCTCGTCGGCCAGCGTCAGCAGCTGGCCCAGCGTCATGTCCCAGAAGGTGTCGGGAGAAATGTGGAGGGCACCGACGGCGAGGTAGTAGAGCTGAGACCAGGGGAAACCGTCTCCACCGTCTGCGCGGTCGTCTCCCGCGCGTCGTCGTTTCCCAGGCCGGCCAGCGCCTTGGAGAACGCGGCGTTGAACGCCTCCACGTAGCGCTCCAGCTGGCTCGGCAGCAGCAGGTCCGCGAGGTCGGCGCCGTCCGTGCGGCGACGGAACGTGATGTCGCCGCTGATCCGCCGTTCGCCCTTGGCGTCCTGGTGCTCGCGGTAGTGCGGCTCGAACCCGCCGGGGCCGAGCGTGCCGGCGCCCACCAGCTGAATGATCGGGCCGAAAGCTGCGCCCTTGCCGGTGATGTCGACCGCGCTCTGCACGGCCTGCACGGACCCGTACCGGGCTTCCAGCAGGGCGAGCGCGCGCATGGGGTAGCGGAGCGCGATCTCGGTTCCGTCGGTCAGGGGGATGGTGCCGCCTGCGGCGAGCAGGTCGTGGCCTTGCGTCATGGTGGTGGTGTCCCTTGTGAGTGCCGGGTTTCGGCCTGCGGATGGGGCGGGGCCGGGCGGGCGCGCTGAGCGGGACGCGCCACGCCCGGGGTCTCATCAGGTGATCGCGGCGGCGGTCTCGTTGATCGTCACGCTGATCCACTTGCCGGTGGAGATCAGCGGCACGGCGCGCGCCTCGGACTCGATCGTGCGGTAGTCCTCCTCCGCGAGGCCGAGGCCGGGGAAGGACGAGAGGATGCACTTGTGGAGGGTGAAGTGGACGTCGCCAGTGATGACGTCGCTGCCACCGGTCGGGGTCGCAGCCTCCAGCTTGAACGGCAGCGGCTTCGCACCCTGCGAGAGGTCCCACACGCTCTTCTGCGAGGGCGTCGTACCGGAGTCGGTGACGGTCCCGCCGAGCAGGGCGACCATGACGTCCAGCGACAGCTTGGCGTGCGGGAACGACACCGTGACGTTGCTGATGGACGAGTCGCTGTCCAACAGGCCGTTGTCGCCGCGCAGCTCCTTCACCTCCACGTCGCCGGAGATCTCCACCGACTTGATGCCGGGCACATCGATGACGGTCCCGTACGTGGCGGTGCCGCCTGCGGGGTCGGTGAGCAGCGCCGAGATCTTGGCGTCCTTCACCGCGTAGAGCTTGGTGACTCGGGAGAGTGGCATCGCGGGTTCCTTCCTGGTGCCGGGGTCCGGCCCTACAGCGGGGCGTCGTTGGTGTTGAGGGGCGGGGAATCGGGCGCGGTGTCCTGGATGACCTCGGTCGTGTCGCCGTCCAGGCGAGGCAGCGGGCCGGCGTCCTGCGGGACGATCCACCCGTCCACCACCCACCACGAGATGCCGGGCCGGGACCCGGACTGCACCGCGAGCGCGCCATGTCCCTGCTCGGACAGGAAGGCGACGCGTTCCACCTCGGCGCCGGGCGGCGCCGGCCACGATCCGGCGAGGTAGCTGATCACGTCCTCACGGGCCATCGGCGTGAACATGACGGTCATGTGGGGATCACCTCGTTGCGGCGCAGCCTGCGGTGCACCTCGACTGTGATGGACTCGCGGATCGTGTTGTCCGCGGCGGGAAAGCGCTGGAGGTCCCGCGCCCGTACGGCGGTGACCGGGCTAGGGGCCTGCGGCAGGCGGCACCCGTGCAGCGCCGCCATGAACACCTCGGCAAGGCCGTACCGTTCGCTGTTCTTCGCCAGCCGGTTCGTCACCTTGGCGCGGGCGGGCTGGACCAGGTCGACAGTCAGCACTTCCATGACGGACAGGTCCGCGTCCGGGTCGCCGAAGTCGCCGTTCGCCGCGGTGCTGAGGCTGATCGTCTGCCGCTGGATGATGCCGAACGGCGGGGCCTGCCCCGGGCGGGGCCCCTCGCGGAAGAACGGCACACCCGCGCCGAGTCCTTCCAGGTACGCCTTCAGCGCGCCCTCGGTTGTCGCGGCCATCAGCGCCTGCCGATCTGCGAGGCATGCGCCCGCCAGAAAATGGGCGTCAGCTCGATGGCCGGCCGCAGGAACGGCTGCGGCCTGGTACCGGGGTGGTTGACCTGCGCGACCGGATGCGCAGCACCCGGCCAGAACAGCGCCTTCTTGTGCAGCGGCTTGATCACGTGTGGGGCGGTGCCGTACTCCACGGCCGCCGCGTAGCCCACGTTCGTGCCGACCACGTACCCGAGGCGCCGGCCACCGCCCTCGGTCCGCGACACGATGGAGGAGCGCAGCCGGCCAGTGTCGACCGGGGCGCGGCGCCTGGCCTCGTTCTGCACGTCCACGCGGGTGCGGTCCACGGCGCGCTCCACGTCGTCCGACATGCGGCCGAAGTACCGACGCAGCCCGCGCTCGTACGCGCGGGTGTCGATCTGCACCGAGGCAGCCGTACCCATCCGTACCGGGACCGAGCGACGGAAGCGCATCACACACCCCCCAGCAGGCTGGTGCGGTTCATGTACGAGACGAGGAGGGCGTCTACCTGCGTCGATCCGGTTGACGACGACGCCGAGACGACGGGTGACGACGCCCTGTCGTCGGTGTCCTCGATGCGGACGTTGTTGCCCTCGTCGTCCACGTCCAGGCCGCCGTCCGTGGCGTCCGGGTCCGTCGGTGCGGCCTGCCCCTGAAGGTGGGCGGCGAGCAGCGCGCACCCCTCCTTCACCAGCTGCGGCACCTGCGCGTACCCGAACACGCCCACGACCTTCACCTGCTCGGCGCCCCACCGCTCCCACAGGCCGAGCCACCCCCCGTTGTACGACTCGGCCCCCACCACGAGATCGTCATAGCCGCCCCACGCCAGATGCAGGGCGTCGATCTGTCCGAGCACGTCAGACGACGTGACCCGGTACGACGACGACGGGAGCGACGGCCCGTCGTCAGCCTCCAGGACGGGCAGCACGCTCGTGACCGAGCGGACGCGGCGCGGAAGGATGACCAGTCCATCCGCGCCCACGTCCGCCACCACCACCAGGTCGGTCGGCTCGAACACCTGCTGCGTGTAGTCGGTGATCCGCTCCGTGGCAGCAGCAATCCAGGCAGCGACCTCGGCGTCAGTGCCGATCGCCCCCTTGGCGCGCGCGTCGTCCACGGAGCAGTACGCCATCCGTCAGCCCTCGCTGCTCTCGCTGCCGGACTGCTCGGCCTCGGCGGCGTCCAGCTCGCGCTTGACGCCCTCGGTGATGACCTGTCCCTTGGCGACGATCTGCCGGGCGTACCCGCCCGGGTGGGTGTTGACGACCGGGCCCGTCGGCTCGCCGGTGCCCGCGGCGTCCAGGGCGCGGAACGCATCGTCCGGCGCGGTCTGGCCGACGTCCCAGCCGTCGCCCGCGGCGTACTCCTGCGTGCGTACGGCGGCCGGGTTGGGCTGCTGCTCGGTGGTCGTCTCGTCGGTGCTGGTCTTACGGGTGCTCGCCATGGCTGGCTCTCCTCACGGAAGGACGGTGGGGTGGGCGCGGCCGGGGACCGCCGGCCGCGCCCGGTCGGTCAGGACGTGGCCGCGGCGAACGTGATCTTCACGAAGCACTGCGGGGTGTGAACCGCGAGGTTGGCGCGGCGTTCGGCGAGGACGACCAGCGTGTTCTTCACGAAGAAGTCCGCGTGCGAGTCGGTCATCAGGATGGTGACGCCCTGCCGCTCCCACAGCGTGGCGCCCATCCGGAACCCACCGAGCAGCGCGGTACCGGCGGTCATCGCCACGGTGGTGACCACGGTCAGACCCCACAGACGGGTCGGCGCGCCGGCATCCTGCACGGACGTGATCACGCGGAACTGCCCGTTCTGGTCCTCGTCCAGCTGGATGTCCTGCCAGTCGACGGGGTTCATGACCACGGAGTCCGGCGGGTACAGCGCCAGTTCGGCCTGCGTCCTGGCCTTGCGGATGGTGATCAGCTTCGGGTCGGTGCTGCCGACAGGCGGCTGATACGTGCCGATGCCGGGCGTGGTCAGCACACCCTGAACCTCGGTGGTCCCGTTGCCCACCAGGCACTCGCGGTCGAGCTTGTACTCAAGGCCGTAGCTGAGCCTGCCGTTGATGTAGCCCATCAGCTGGCCGTTGTCGTCCGCGGCCTGCCGGGTGATGGGCACCCAGTGGGCGACCGTCTTGAGCGTGGTCGTGATCGTGTCGAACGCGAACGGCCCCGACTGCGGCTTGGTGTCGCCCTCGGGGACGACGGCCGCCTTGTTCCACGTGGACTGCGGGCCCGAGACGTCGCGCAGGTACTCCAGCGTGCTGCCGTCCGACGTCTGCCGGTCGAACAGGTTGGCCACCAGCAGCGGCAGATCCGGGTTGGTCGGGATGGTTCCCGGGACCCGGGTGTTCTGCTGGGGGATGGTGCCGGTGGTGACCGCGCCGGCAACCGGTGCGCGGAATTCGACCGCGCCCGACTCGCCGCGGCAGCCACGCTCTCGGAACGCCTCCAGTGCGGCGGACCGTACGAACGCCTCGGCGGCGGTGACCGGGTGCGGGTTGCCCCGGTCGTCGGGCTGCATGCCCGGCTCCTCGCGGCGCTGCTGGCCGGGCTGCGGCTGCGGGTCACCAGGCGGGACGAGGCCCTGGAGGCGGCGCAGGCGGGAGTCCCGCTGCTGCGCGGCCTCGATGTCGGCGGCGATCCGGTCGGCGCGCTGCATCAGCTCGTCCACGTCGCCGTCATAGTTCGGGTCCTGGAGCAGGCGCACGATCTCGTCGCGCTGCTCGATCAGGGTCGGGGCGCCGCCCTTGATGGGGTAGATCGGTCGACCGTCGCGGCGGCGACCGATGGGGCGCACCTTGGCGAAGTTGCCCATGGTGTTCCTTTCCGGTCCGTGGACGGCGCACAGCCGCCCATGCGTCATGGGTTGCTGCGGTCCGTCTTTCACGGCCGGTGGATCGCGCCCGGCATGCTCGCGGCTTTTACGTCCGGTGCGAGCGGCCCGGATGTGGGGAGAGTAGATCCACTCCCGGTGTGCGTGCGGGTGGGGGCTGCAATTCGCAGCGACGACGGGCGTCTACCTGCGTCGTCCCCGCCGGAAGCCGCGCCCGTTGTGGTGCTGCGGCAGCGTCTTGTACGGCTGGCTCGCCTGGTTGCGGTGCGCCCACTTCCGAGCGAACGGCAGCTTCCGCGCGAACGCCATCCGCCACTGCGCCTTGCTCACGAACCTGCGGGCCATCACGCACCCCCCACGGTCGCCAGCCGCAGCCACGCCGCGCGCCGCTGCCGCTCCTGCATGCGCCGGTCGTCGTCGGCGGCCTGGTCCTCGGCGAGCATGCGCAGCTGCTGGTCCACGGTCGGCTCGCCCGCAGCCACGTACAGGTCGCCGAGCGCGGACCGCACCGTCTTCAGCTTGCTGCCGGGGACCGCGGCCATGCGGGCGGTGATCTGCGAGACCTCCACCAGGCGCGCGGACCGGATGTTCTCCAGGGCGTCCTTGCGTTCGTCGTCGCCCATCTCGGCCAGCTTGGACCACTCGGGCAGGTCGGTGCGCACGAATCCCACGGACAGCTCGGGCGCGCTCCCGGACCGGGCCATGACCCGGGCGTCCCGGCCGGCGGCGGTGTCGTCGTAGCGGCCCTCGATCCACAGGTGGTCGTCGCGCTCCTCGGCGCGGAACGTGCCCACCGGGCGGGTCGGGTCGTGCATGAACAGGAGGGCGTAGTCCCTGCGGTCCAGGCCGCGCCGGAACACGCCCGGGTGGAACGTGGTGCCGTAGCTGTCGCGCTTGTTGTAGCGGCAGGCGTACCCGGCGAACGTGCCGTCGTCGCCCTCGCCGACGCGCCACTGCACGTCTTCCAGGCTGCGGAACAGGATCTCGGTCACTGCTGGCCTCCCTTGGCCGTCTTCAGCGCGTGCTCGGCGTAGACCTCGGCCACGCCGTTCATCACGTCCCGGTGGGAACTGCTGAGGTTGGGGGCGTACCGGTACACGGCGCGGCCCTGCCCGTCGCGGCCGTCGTACTCGTACACCACCTGCCCGTTGCTGAACGTCATCAGCTTGGGCACGTCGCCGTTGATGTCGGTCCGGACGGCGATGTCGCTCTTGCCGTCGAACGGGCCGCGGCGGACCTCGCGGAACGGGACGCCCTGCGGGCAGTACGCGCCCTTGTACTGGGCGTGCCCGGCGGGCTGGAGGATGGCGCGGACCTCGCCGCGCAGCAGGGTCGCCATGGTCAGGACTCCTCGAACGAGTAGGTCAGCGTGCAACGGCACTGGATGGACTGCGCGGCCGGGGCGGTTGGGTCCGCCGGCCACCTGCTCTTGGTCAGCTCGAACCGCTTGTTCATGGCGACGCTGCGGCCGTTCTCCTGCCGGTGCGTCTCGCGGGTGCGCTGGTCGGCGGTGGCCAGCCACGTCTTGCGGGTGGCGCCAGCGTCCAGGGCGGCCAGGAACGACGCCGCGTTGTAGCCGCCCACGGTCTCTGTGCGGGAGATCATCGTCGCCCGGAAGTCGCCCAAGTTGGCGAACACCTGCTGAATGCGGGCGCGCAGCTCCGGCACCGACTCGCCGTCGGCCACGCCGTGCGCGAGGATCTGCGACCGGAGTACCTGCTCGGTCGTGGCGGTGACCTGGCCGGCCAGCTCCTCGATCCGGTCGGCGAGGGCGCGCGCCACGTCCGGCTCGTCCAGGTCAAAGCTGCCGGTGATAGACGCGCCGCCGCGCTTCCACACCCGCTCCACGAACGGGCGCAGCAGCTCGCCGGTGCGGCGCCGCCAGTACCGCGGGTCAAACAGGTCACGCGCCTTGATTCGCTCCTCCCACCCTGCGGGCCCGGTTGCCACGTCCATGTCGGTCATGCGGGCGGCCGGCACCTGCTCCGGGTCGGGCGGGGCGAGGACCAGCTGCTGTTCGCGGGCGAGGGCGCAAGCCTGCGCGCGTACCTCCTCCAGCCACGCGGCGGACCGGTTGGGCTTGCCCATCAGCCGGTCGAAATCGCGTAGCACGCGCTCGGCCTGTTCCTTGGCGAGGCGGCGCACGGCGGCGCGGCCCTCGCCCTCCAGCGCGTCGTACGCCCGGTTGATCTCGTCCAGCGAGGGCGACGACGGGGCGTCGTCCGCGCGCGTCAGCTCCCGACGACGGGGCGTCACAGGGGCGTCTACCTGCGTCGTCTGCCCGCCGAGGATGCGCGCCAGCGTCGACTCCACGGCGCGCGCCACGATGGTCTCGACGTCGGGCGTCGGCTGCGGCAGACGGGAGAAATCCGCGTCCCACGACCGTGCCGCGTCCGCGCCGGCCGCGCCCTGCACGGGGGCGAACTGCGCCCGGTACGGGGTCAGCGTGTGGGCGCCGATGCCGTCAGGCAGAGGGTCCAGGCCGAGCGCGGCGCGGGCTTCATCGATCATCATCACGTCCGCGTACGTGGACGCACGCACGCGGTTGGCCACGGAGTCCTGCGCTTCCTGGAGCGCGGCCACGGACGACAGATCGAACAGCGCTTCCTCGCTGTCCGAGGGCAGCATCCGCAGGTCGATCTCACTGGAGATCACCTCCAACTTGGGGGCGATCGTGTCCGACCACAGGGTGGCTTTCGCCGCGGCCCGGTTCTCGTACGTGGTGCCGGCGGCGAGGTAGTCGTGCGGGACGCCGAACGCCATCATGACCTCGGCGGAGTTGGCCATCCTGGATTCCAGGTAGGCCATCTCCTCCGGGGTGAAGGTGAGGCGTTCGTAGCCGATGCCCTTACTGCCGCCCGGCCCGCCGCCGGGCGCCGAGCGCACCAGCAGGGTCTTACCCGCGTTCTCCGGGCCCTGCATGCTGCTGCGCCACGACGCCTTGACCGCGCTGAACTCGGTGTCCCCCATGTCGCCGAGGTACACCACGCCCGTGGGCCGGGCCCCGTTGGCGTAGCTGGAGCGCTGCCACTCGCGGGCGTAGGCGTCCATGTCCACGGCGTGCCTGGCGGCCTTCCACGGGGCCAGGCAGCCGAGCGGGTCGAAAGGATGCGGGTAGCGCAGCCACAGCATCTCTTCGGGCAGGACTGGGATCTGTGTCCCGTCCGCCCGACGGATCATGAAACCAACGAGGTTGGCCATGGTCGGCCGGTCACGCACCGGCTTGTCCACGACGATGTCGACCTGATCGAACTGTAGGTGGATCTCGGTCGGTTCACCGAGGCCGGTCTCGCCGCGGTCCATCCAGACGAACGCCTGGCCGCCCAGCTCGGCCTGCATCAGCGTGAGGTACTTGAACGCGCGGGCGGACATGTCCGGGTTGGGCCGCTTGTTGAACAGGTGGGCGACGGGGTGGCCGTCGATGAACGATCCGTCCGGGCGGGCCACCGCGAGGGGCACGCTGGAGCCGTTGGACGCGATGGCGTCCACGCACCGGTACGCCACGGCGCTGTTGGCGAACCCGCGGGTCTCGGCGTCCAGGGCGAGGGTCAGGGACTGCTGCCCGCCGAGGGACGCCACGGTGACCGGGGTCCGGCCGCGCAGACTGTCCAGGCTGATGGCGCGCTGCTCGGCTGCTCGCCGTAGGGCGCGGTTCCTGTACTGGCTCACGTCGTTGCTCCTCCTAGGCGACCGCGGCGAGGTTGCCCGCAGGCGCGAGCATGAGATCGGTGAGGGCCCACACGTAGGCGTCCAGCCGGTCGGGGCTGTCGTCGCCGGGCACCCACGTGGTCAGCTGCTCCTCCAGCTCGGGCAGGCTGCCGACGATGTGGGCGCTGCCCTGGTCGGTGAGCGCGGCCACGGGTTCGGCCCGCGTCTGCTTGCCGCGGCTGGCGGTGACGGTGCGGTAGTTCACGGTCGGGTCGATCTGCCGCACGACGGTGCCGATCCACTCGCCGCCGTTGTTGACCTCGGCCACGATCGCGTCGGCCCGGTGCTCGTGGTAGGCGGCGATCGCCTTGCGCGCGGCCTCCACCGGGGGCATGCGGCCGGACAGGTCATCGATGGCGTACCCGTGCTGACGGGCAAAGCCGTTCTTGTCCGGCAGGTACGCGGCGCCGAGGCCGGCCACGATGATGCCCATCTCGTCCGACTCGCTGCCCGAGGTTGCGGCCGGGTCCATGGCGACGACGACGCGCGCCAGCTGCGGGGCCGCGCCGACGCGGGCGGTGTCCAGCGACGCCCACGACCACAGGGCGCCCTCGATGTCCTCCAGCAGGACACCGTCCAGCTCCTGCGCCTCGATGCGCGTGCCCTTGTACTTGGCGATCAGGTGGGCGCGCATCTCCTCGGGCAGGTGGATCGCGTCGCGGGTCCGGCCCCGGGTCACGGTGACCTTGTCGGAGCGGGTCAGCTCCACCAGCTCGCGGCGCGGCTTGGGCGTGGTCGACGCGATGTAGTGCGGGTTCGGGCCGATGCGCAGGCCCATCTCGCTGTGGGTGATGGCCTCGCGCAGGCGGCGCTGCGCGGCAACCTCTTCCATCCAGACCAGGCAGCGGTTACCACCGGCGCGCAGGCGCTCCACGTCGTCCGGGGTGTGCGCGCCGAACAGCTTCGCTTCGGCGCCGCTGGGCCAGCGGGCGAACGTGCCGCCGGCCGTGGTGCGCAGGACCACGCGCGGGTCGTGGGCGCGCAGCCCGGACGGACCGTTCACGCAGGCCTCCACGGCGTCTCCCTGCGTCGGCGCGATGATCGCCATGCGGTGGCCGCCGCGCAGCCGCGGATCGCAGGGCGGGCCGTTGACGTGCTCCACCATGTAGCGCGCGCAGCCGTCCGTCTTGCCGGTGCCTCGGCCGCCGAGCTGGAGCCACCAGCCCAGGGTCTCGATGTGGTCGGGCGGGACCTGCCACGGGTACGGCGTCCACCGGTCCCATCGCTTTTGCCAGAGGCGGGCGCGCAGCTCGGTCTCCAGGATCTCCAGTTCCTCGGGCGTGAGGGTTTGGAGGCGGGCGCGCAGCTGCTCGGGGTCGACGCTCACGGCGCCTCCAGGGCGGCGATCTCCTCGGCGAGCGCCATCACGCGGGCGGTCATCTCGTCCGTCACCGTGGCGTTGACGCGCACGGGGGCGTACAGGCCGAGGAGTTTGGCCTGGTGGTCCAGCAGCCGCACCAGCGCCTCGTTGGACCGGACGTCACCCTTGATCACCTTGGGCATCAGGCCGGTGATCGCCACGTCCAGCGTCGCCAGCTGCTCGCCGAGGTACTGGCGGTGCGCGTCGGCGGCCTCGGCGGCGAGCGCTTCCACGCCGCGCTTCCACGCGCTGTGGGCGTTCTTCACGTCGCAGCCGAGCCGCTCGGCGATCTGCCGGAACGTCAGCCGTTCGCGGGCGCGCAGGATCACGGCCTCGTGCTCGCGCACCAGGCCGGCGTCCCGGTTCTCCGGCGTCGGCACCCGCTACCTCCCTGCTGGGCAAGGTACGGATTTCGGGCGGCGCAGGATCTTGGGGGCTGCAATTCGCCGGGCATGAGAGTGCCCCACCGGCGGGGGACTTCCCGGTGGGGCACTGGTCCACGGTGCAGCCAGCAGACGCGGACATGGTTGCGTTGCGTCTCCGACTGTACGGCGGGGGTCTGACAGCGGGGTCAGTCCTGCGGGAAGTACACCTCTACGTCCGCGTTCGGGTGGTCGTGGAAGAGGGCGTTCTCCAGGGCGTAGCGCGCATCCGACAGCGCTTTCTCCGTCGCGGTAATCTTCCGCATCGGCTGGGCCTCGGGGCCAGAACGCGGGTACACATTGGCAAGCTTGGTGCCGATGCGGCCCAGCTCGCGCTGGATGCGGGCCAGTTGCTTGCCGATCTCGGCGTGTTCTTCCAGGGACAGGCGCGGCTTCGTCATGCGGCCCATCATCCCTTCGTCCGCTTGCCCGCGACGGGTTTCTCCTCGGGCTTGAAGTGGCCGCCGCGCGACGCCTGGTAGGTCGTCTCGTGGCCCTTCAGCCGGGGGTCGTCGGGCTCGATGGGCTTCTTGAATCCGAGTGCCATGATGGCGGTCTCCTGTCTCGTGATCGGGATGGGGACCGGGGCGGCCGGGCGCCTGGCAGCAGTCGGCCGCCCCGGGGTCTTAGGCGTCCTGGTCGTGGAGCTGGACGCGTACGTGGGTGCGGTGCGGGTTGTCTGCGTCGTCGCGCAGCAAGATCGACATCCCCTCTCGGCGCACAATCTCGACAGGTCCCTGACCAGGCAATTCGTCGTCGTGGGGAGGGGTGGCGGTGGGGGAGGGGAGGGGCTGGTCCGTACCTTTGCGTCGGGCGCAGCGCCACAGCGCGAGCATCCCGGCGGCCACCACGGTGAGGATGCCGGCGGCCTGGTCGACGGCGAACGCCGCAGCCACCACGGCGCCGCCGAGGACGACCAGGACGCACGCCCCGGCCGCCGGACTCGGGGTCTCCTCGGGCGCGCTCACGCGACGGCCCCGTACGCGTGGACGCCGAGCCAGTTGGCGGCGAGCGCGAGCGGCACCGCGGCGAATCCAGCGACACCGGCGGACGTGCCGAGGGTGATCCCGCACCAGGCGCCGCGCTTCATCTCGGCGCCGTACCGGGACTTCTTAACGGCGGCGATGAACGCCACGGTGAGGATCAGCATCACAGCGAGGCCGGGGCCGGACAGCGGTGTGAACGTCGCGCGCGCCGCGGACTGTCCGCCGGGCGCACCGACGCCCCAGACCAACGAGGCGTCGCCGAGCCAGTTGGACAGGCCCAGCACCGTGCCGGAGATCAGACCGACCAGGCCGCCCACGCCGAGGGTGGTGAGGCACCCGTACGCCCACGACGCGAGGAACGGCAGCAGCTCGGATGCATGCTTGACGGGGTCTTTCATGAGGGCCTTACGACCGGGCCACCACGTGACGATCTGGTGGACGAGGAGGCAGAGGCCGATGGTGACGCCCCCGTACGTGACGTAGTTCATGGGGTGGTCCTTCAGTGGAGGACGGCGACGGCGAGCGCCGCGAGGGTGAGGATCAGGGCGCACGTGCCGGACACGGGCGGCACGGTGCGGATGTCGACCAGGGCGAGGCCGAGGAGACCAACGAGGGCCGCGAGCACGAAGAACACGGCGAGCAGCACGGCGGCCTACGCGGTGCGGCGGATGGCCGGCGGGTAGTCGGCCAGCTCGGGCTCGTGCTCCTCGATCTCGGCGCGGATCTCGCCGCGGATCACGGAGTCGCTGACGCGTCCGAACTGGGGGCGCAGGGCCTCGCGCATCTGCGAGGTGGTGGGCCGGGTGCCGTTGTTGTAGAGCGGGCGGACGGCGATGCAGCGCGGATCGCGGTATTCGATCGTCGGTCGCTCCGGTCGCTGCTCCTCGGCCGGGGGCTCGATGGCCTGCGGCTCCGGGGCGGGCTGGACGGCCGGGGCCTGCTCGGGCATCGGTGGCACGGGCGGCTGCTCGGCGCGCTCCAGCGGCGGGACTGCCACGGGCGCGGGCTGCGGCGCGGCAGCGGGGCGGCGGGCGAACCACAGGTGCAGCTGGCGCATGAGCGCGCCGAATGCCAGCAGGGCGGCGACGGGCGGGACTGCGGCCACGATGTACTCGAGCGGCAGAGCGTCCGAACCGACGCCGGCCACGTTGAGGCCGATGGAGCCGAGCGCGCCAACGGCGGTGAGGGCGATGGCCCACGGGTCGACGGTGCGCAGGTACGACGCGCGGAGGATCAGCAACTCTCCGGCGAGGTAGAAGAGATCGAGCACCGCGGGCCACGCCCACGCTCGGGCGGGGTCGGTGCCGAGGCCGTTGCCGGCGGCGACGTCGTGCAGGTGGTGGTAGCTGAGCCAGAACGCCACGCCGGTGATGGCGGTGATCAGGACGGCGGCGCCGATGGCGAGGCCGACCCCGGCCGTAGCGGGGGGCCGCGGGGTATGCGTAGGCTGCTCGTCAGCCATGGAGGTCAACTCTCCTGTGGTCAGAGCCTCGGTTGGGATGCCCGTCCCGTCCGGGGCTCGTTCAGTTGTGGGGCGTCGTCAGGGCGTCGTCGGCCCGTCGTGACGCGGTGTCGGCTACCCGACACGGTGAAGGCTACCCGACACGGGGCCGGGTGTGCAGACCTACGCTCCGGCGGGGAGGTGCAGGGCATGGCGGACGAGGAGCGGGACGAGGCGCGCGCCGAGGCGGACCGCGTACTGGAGGCGGTGCGCGCTGCGCTGCGCCAGCTGGAGACGATCCCGGACGCGGCGGTACGGGCGCGGGCTGCGGGCCTGGTGCTGCGGGAGTGGCCGGCGGAGCGGGGCCTGGCGACGGAGATCCGGCAGCAGGCGGTGGACGCGCTGCACCGGCAGGGGCTGGACTTCCCGGAGATCGGTCGGCTGATCGGGACGGATCGGTCGCGGGCGTGGCGGATCTGGAAGGGCCAGAGTTGACGCTGGTCAACGCCCGTCGTCTGGCCTAGCCCCGGGTGCGGCGACGCCCCGTCTCGCCGAGGCTGGAGGCATGGCCGAGCAGCACCGCATCGTCGTGTCCCCGCCGTCGCCGACGGGTGGCCGGCGGGTGCGCGTGGACGGCGAGATCCTCGGCATGGCGTACGGCCTGCGCGACCTGGTGGAGTTCCTGCGCCGGGCGGGCCTGGAGCTGGAGCCGCAGGAGGTGGCCGAGTCGCCGCTGATCGACTGGCACGGGGTGGGCCCGGATCAGTGGGGGCCGTCGGAGGTATGACGACGCCCCGTCGTCCGTGTGGAGCGACGGGGCGTTGACCTGCGTCTGTCAGGCTGACGGGCGGCGCGCTGCCGCGAGGCTGCGCCCGATCTGCTCGCACGCCTGGCGTGCGGCCTGCGCGGCGGGGGCGAGCGCGCGACCCATGGCGGCCACGGCTGCGCCAGCCTCGGCGATGCGCTCGGCGGTGGCCGGGTTCGGCTGCGGCTTGCTGAACGGCACGGGCATGTCGTCCCCCTTCGGCTGGCGGGCTCCAGGATGGCAGAGGCAGGGCCGCCAGGTCAGCAGTTGAGCGACAGCGGCGGGCGCCACACCTGCCCGTCACCCGGGGTGCCGGTGGTCGGCGTGTACGTCAACGGGACCATGTGGGTGGGCGCCGAGGCCTCGTTCCGGGTGCCGCGCCACAGGTCGATGATCTGCCACGCCTGCCCGTCCAACACGGTGACGGTGCGGGGCTGGCCGCCGCAGCTGGACCCGCTGAACACGCGCCGCCCGTAGACCGGTGCGCCCCACCCGACATTGCCCGGCGCGGTCCAGCCGCTGTACAGGCTCGGCGCGGTGGCGTACCCCGCGGGCGTTCCGGCGCAGTAGCCGCAGCCCTGATCGGAGTAGGTCAGCACGTACTGCTGCGTGGTCGGGTCCCACCAGCCGCCGGGGCCCTCCACGTCGGACAGGCTGGCGACGTTCGCCACGCCCGTGTTGGTGCCCCCGGTCCCCCACCAGTTGAGCTCCTGAATGCTGAGCCCGGTGGTCCCGGCGCGGGTGCAGACGATGGCGGGCCGGCCGCCGGGCGTGGCGCTCTCGATGACGCCGAAGTCGCCGTTCGCGCCCGCGCAGATGGGCAGCGAGGGCTTGGTGTAGCTGCCGTTCGGTGCGCCCGCGGTCGGCCCGCACGGGCCCGCGGGACCGTTGCACCCCATCGCGTTGTAGGCGTGCTGCGCCCCGTCGCTGTACTGGCGGGGGGAGTTGAACCACAAAATGTACACGCCGTCGTCGCTGCCCCAGCCGGTGCGCTGGATCATGCGCGGGTTGAAGCACCCTTGGCCGGTGCCACCACACGTGGCCTGCCAGCTGCGCCCGGTCGACGGGTCGGTGGACGTGGTGGGGAACAGCAGGCGCGGCGCGCTCCACGGGCCCTGGGGGCTCGGGGCGGTGCTCACGCCGAACCCACACCAGGGGGTGTTCGCCACGTACCACTCGTACCCGCACGCGTACATGGACCCGTACGCGTAGTAGGTCGACCCGAACCGCTTCACGGTGGCGTCGTGGAGGTCCAGGCCGGTGATCGTGAACGCGGCCGGCGGGGTGGTGTCGGCTGGTGCGGGGGCGATGCTCGCCACGAGGGCGGCGAGGGTGAGGGCGAGCGCCGTGAGGGCGTGCCGGAGGCGGATTGCAACGGTGGGCAACGGGGCTCCAGTTGTCGGAGATACGGTCGGTCCACCGGTTGGGGCGCGCCTGGTCTGGGGAGATCGTGGGCGCGCCCCTCGTGTGTCTGGGGTCAGGTGGGCTCGGGGCCTTCCACCGCGGCTTGGATGACGGGCATGATCGCGTCGGCGAGGTCGCCGCGCCGCATGCCGGGCCGGTAGTCCGCCGCTTCCAGCGCCTCGGCGATCGGCTCGCGCAGGGCCAGGACGCGGAGGACAGCGGCCTGGTACTCGGCGATCAGGCGCGCGTTGTCGTCGGGCTGCTCCTCGGTCGCCTGCTCGGTGCCATCCAGGGCGGCGAGGACGCGGACGATCGCAACGCGCATGCCGTCGTCCTCGGCGCCGCACATGTCCCGCTCGATGGCGGCGCACTCGGCGCGCACCCGCTCGATGGCGGCCTGTGCCTCGGTCAGCTCCTCGTACATCAGCTGGACGTGCCGCTTGTTGCCGGCGGCCACGGCGCGCGCGGTGTCGGCGTCGCGCATCTCGGTCTCGACCAGCTGCCGCAGCGTGTTGGCCTCGGTGTCGGTGAGGGTGCGGCCGTGCTGAACGCGGGTGAGGAGTACGAGCAGCGGTTCCCGGCGGGCCCAGCGCTGCGCCTGATCGTCGTCGGCCGGCGCTCCCACGCCGAGGATGTGCACCGGGTCCATCGGCTCGGGCCGCTCGCCGACGGTAAACGTGTCGCAACCGCACCGGTTCGTGTCGTTGCCGAACTGGCAGGCGCCGCCCACGTGCCAGTTGTACGGGTGGGTGCAGTAGCCGCAGGGCGTGGCGAGGGGGACGGGCCGCCAGTGGTCGACGCGCGCCCGGTCATCGGCTGCCCGGTCGGCGGCGAGGGGTGACGGGGTGTCGGGGGCCGTCGTCGGCTCGGGGACGACGCCCGTCGACGGGCGGACGACGGGCGTCGTCAAGGCGTCGGCCACCCGTCCTACCTGCGTCGTCAGGCGGTCAAGCGCGTGGACGACGCGTCGGGCGTCGGGGTTGGTCTGGCTCACAGGGTCTGGTCCTTACGGGTGCAGGTGGTCGGGTCGTGGTCGGCGCCGGCCGAGGTCCACCAGCGTTCGCAGCAGGCGGCGGCCAGCTCGATGGCCACGGCGTCCTCGATGGCGGGCCGGCGGTCGACGGGGCGGGCGTCGTGCTCCAGGCGGACGAGGACGGCGCGCAGCAGCTGGTCCTCGTGGTGGCGGTAGCCGAGGGCCCAGCCGATGGCGAGGGCGACGACGGCGGCGAGGGCGGCGATCAGGGCAGTGGTCATGGGCGGCGCCTCCAGGGCAGGTGCGAGTGGTGCGCGAGGGCGAGGCCGGCGGTGGTGGTGACGAGGGCGACGTAGGCGAGGACGGCAAGCACAGGGGGTCTCCGATCAAGCGGCCCGGGACAGCGGCTGTGCGCCCGCAGGAGCGCCCGGCACGGTCTCGGCGGACGCGGGGACCCGGCGCGGCTTACGGGACCCGTCACGGCGCCGCTGCTGCCTCGCCACCCGCGCCGCCCGCTGCTGCGCCAACCACGCCCGCCGGCACGGCTCACACGGCGTCTCACCGAACCGCCGATGCAGCCAGAACCCCGCTGCCGACCCGCCGGCCCGGTGCGCAGCCTCCAGCCGCGCCCGACGATCCGCGGTCACGTGCTCCTCGTGCGCAGCCGTGCAGTCCTCACACGGCTGCTCCCGGTACGCGAAGTGCGCCCGGTAGGCGTCCTCCGACCCGCACACCAGCCGCAGCCGGTCCTGCTCATCGAACCGCCACGCCCGGCCCTCCCAGAACGTGCGACGGTCGGCCACCGTCGTGCCGCCCCACACCCCGTCAGGGATGCGCTCCTCCAGGGCGTAGGCGGCGCACGGCTGCTGCAAGGGGCAGTCACGGCACACGCGTACGGCTGCGTCGCGGTCGCGGCTGTACTCGCTGAACCACAGCTCGGGGTCCAGGCGGCAGGGCAGGCCGGGCGTGCGAGCGGTGAGGGTGTGCAGGTTCATGGGCGCTCCCCGGGGGTTGGCGGTGCGGGCGTTGGTCTGGTGGCTGGTCAGGCCGTGGGGCGGTTGTGGGGCAGCCAGTGGCTGGGGTCGTTGCCGGTGCCGCAGCAGGTGGGGCAGTTGCCGGTGTCGGGGTCGCAGTTGTTGCAGCCGTTGCCGTGGCAGTGGGGGTGTGCTCCGCTGCCGTGGCAGGTGCGGCAGTCGTTCATGCGCTGTGCCTTTCGTCGTGGCCGAGGTACTGCTGGCAGCCGGCGCAGTAGCGGGTGCCGGGGCGGATGAGGGGCAGGCCGCAGTCGGGGCCTTCACAGCGGGCGAGGGCGGGGCGGGCGAGGATGGCGGCGATGCCGTCGGGGTCTGCTGCGGGCGCGCTCGGCGCCGTGTCTCCACCCGTCGATGACTCGTCTTTTGCGGCCTCGCGCGCGCGGACCTGTGGCTGAGGTTCAAGGCCAGCCAAGTTGTGGTCGGGGTGGGGGTCCCTACCGGAGGTAGGGGTGGGCTTGGTAGGCGCGTCAGTTGACGCGGTCCGGAAGGCGTCCACTGACGCTGTCCGGGGGCGTCCATGGACGCTGTCCGGGGTGGCCGCGGGAGGCTCGGAACCCCCGGCACGGACGCTGTCCGAAACGCGTCCGTCGTCGCTGTCCGAGGGGTTTTCCACAGCGTCCATGGACGCTGTCCGGGGCGACTCGGTGAACCCCTCGGCCTTCTTCTTGGCGTACGCCCGACGCTGCCGGGTGTCCGTCATGTGGTGAATGTGCGTCTGCCAGTCCAGCTTGCGACCGAGCGGCGGGAGCAGCTGGTAGACCGCGGACGCGTTCGGCCGGCGCTTCCGCGTGAGGACACCGACGCCCGTGAGTACCTTCACGGCGCGGGTGACGGTCTCCTGCGAGCAGCCCGACAGCGCGGCCAGGGTCCCGCGTGACGGGAAGGCGTTACTGCCGTCCTTGTCGGCGTAGGTGGCGATCCAGACGCCGATCTGGACGACGCGGGCCACCTCGGGCATGCGGACGCGCAGGGCCTCGTCCCTCAGGGCGTTGATCCATGCGGTGCTGACCCACTGCACGCCGTCGTCGCTGCTCAACTCGTTCTCTTCTCACGCGGGGTGTTGCGGAACCGATCCGGCAAGATCCGGAGGGCCCAGGGCGGCCGGCGCGCGCCCCGGGCGGCGGGTGGTGGCTCAGCCCCAGCCGAGCGTCATGACGTGCCGCTCCCAGGGCCGGGCGAAGTGGTCCAGGGGCTTGTCCGGGGTGGTGGCGCCGAACCTCTCGCCGCACTGGCAGCGGCCGTAGATCTCGCAGTCGCCGTACTCGATGACGAGGGAGTGGCCGCCGCTCCAAGTGGCCGGGAAGTCGGGGTCACCGGCGGGCGGGGTGGGGTTCTCGGTCTTGCCGTCCCACTGCTGGGCCACGTTGCGGAGGACGTGGGCGGCGGCGGGCTTGCTGAGCCCCTTGGCGCCGGCCTCCACGGTCACGCTGCCTTCCGTGGCGCCGGGGCGGACGATGACGAACGCGAGGGCGTCGCGGCCGTCGATGGCGGCGAGCCTGGTCTCGGGCTGGGTGGTCATGTGGTCTCTCCGTCCTGGTGGTGAACCGCGGCCTGTGCGGCGCGGTAGGTGTAGAGGGCGCCGGGCCCCGGTGCCGGTCGCGGCAGTCCCTTCGCGGCCCATGGCGAGTGCGCGTCGCACTTCCAGCCGGTGACGTAGAAGCGGACCTCTCCGTCGTGGTCGTCGCGAGGGATGTCGCACGGCTCCGGGGCCCGGCTGTTCACGCCGACGCCCCGAAGATGGCGTCGTACAGCTGGTCAACCTTGCGGTCCTGCGCGCGCTCGGCACGGGCCCTCTCGCGGTCAGCGCGGTCGGTCTGGTGGCCGGGCTTCACGCAGCCCTCGCGCCCGCAGGACGGGCGGACATGGCCCTCTGGCTCGCGACCGGTGGCGAGGCGGAACGCGATCCGGTAGGCGGTGTGGTTGGCGCCCCCGTGCCGGAACGAAGGGACGCCGTTGTCGCCCCATGTGCCGGTCCACAGCAGGTGGCCGTCGTCCGTGGGTTGCGTCCGCTTCCAGTACAGGTCTTCCGGCGTGGCCGCGGCCTTGTAGCCGGGCTTGCACTTTGGCAGGCCGAGCGCGGCGCGGGCCTCGGCGGCGGTGCGCCGATCCACGTTCAGCTGCCGGGAAATCGCGGCGTCGGAGTAGCCGGCGCGGAGCAGCTCGGCGACGTCGGCACGGATGTTCACTGCTGCACCCCCTCGCCCGGGGTGTGGTGGCGGCACGTCCAGCAGACGCGGCCCCCTGTGTGCAGGAACGCGTGCAGCGTCACCTGCTGCTGGACCGGACACCACGCCTCGTCGGTGCACGGCACCTCGGTGGGGCGCAGCAGCTGCACCATCGGCACCGTGGCGGGGGCCGGGCGGCGGTGCTGGCCGGTGGGGTGGACAATGCGGCGGAGGATGGCGAGCGGGCTCACGACGCACCGCCCGTGCGCTCCTGGTACATCCGGCCGCCGATCGAGTCGAGCGTCTCCAGCTCGCCGTTCTCGTTCGGCACGCGGGCGTTCAACATCCCGAGCGGGCGCAGCTCGACCCGGATCTGATTGAGCCGATCCGGCGACGTCTTCGGGTCGAGAATCTCGTCTCGATACGACTCCGCCGACCGCACCTGAGCCTCGCCACGATCCACGTGCGACGTGTCCGGGTCCGGGTCGCCGGTCGGGACCATGCCGGCGGTCAGCAGCAGCACGCGGAGCGCGACGGACTGCGCCTTAGCGGTGCCCTTGTCGGAGGAGTCGAGCGACTCCCCAGCGGACTGCGCGGTGAAGCTGTCGCCCTTCGGCCCGTAGATCGTCCAGGTCACGATCACCGTGCACTCGCGCTGGATCTTCTTGTTGCTGTTGGTGAAGTCCCGGTACGACGCCTGCACGTTGGTCGGGATCACGAGGACGCCGTGGCGGCGCAGGACGGGAGCGAAGGCGTTCACGGTCCGGTCGACACCGCGGAAGTTGTAGCGGGTGCCCGGGGCGTTGTAGACCTCGCTCTTGCTGATGCCGCGGATGTCGTCCATCACGCGGGACCAGGCCACGAACACGTCGACCTGCTCGGGTCCGTCGGCGCCCGGCCCTTCGATGTCGATGTCCGGGAGCGGATCGACCGCAGGGGCCGGCGGCTCGTACGTGTCGGTGGTCGGGGCGGCGCCGGTGGCGTGCAGCTCGGCACGCTCGGACAGAGACGTCATGCGGTGAACTCCTCGCGCACGTACTTGGGGATGGCGATGCGGTCGTGCGCGACGTCGGCAACGCACGCGCGGTAGGCCTCGGGGAACTCCTCGGCGAGGCGGGCCAGATCGGGCGTCTTGCGGTGCGACTGCTCGATGCTGAAGAACGGGCGGTCCTGCCGCAGCGCGGCCTGCGCGCCGCCGAGGACGCCGAGCAGCTTCGCCTTGGCCGCGGTCTTCCGGCGCTTGGCGGCGCTCTCCGCGGCGGCGGCCTCCATGTACTCGGTCATGGCGTCGACCGCGTCCAGGTCGCGGTCCACGACGACCACGCCGTCCCGGTCGGGGTGCAGCCGGTCGTACAGATCGATCAGCGCGTCCGGCGGTTCCTCCCCGGTCACGGCCGGCGGGCGGCCGGGCACGATGTGCTCGTGCCACAGACGGGACGCTTCGGCTTCCAGGTAGGCGACCAGCTGCACGTGATCGCTGCGGCGCACGGTGTACTGCCGGTAGTCCTGACCGCCGATCAGGCACACGACGTGGATGTGGTCCAGGCCGGTCACGAGGATCTGCCACAGCACCTGAGCCAGCACGTCATCGGGCGGGCCCTGCCGCCACAGCTTCGCCACGTAGGCGTTGCGGGTCTTGACCTCCAGCGCGCACAGCGACCGCTGCGTGCGGTCCAGCGGGCACTCGGTGCACAGCCGGTCCAGGGTGCACATCTGCCACGCCTTGGCCTCGTTGGCGATCAGGCCGATGGCCTCCACCACGGTGCGGTTACGGCGGGCCCAGTCCCGGGCCAGCGGCTCCTCGAACAGGACACCGAAATGGGCGGCCTCGCTGAACTCCTCGTCATGGGGCAGACGGCCGAGCTTGTCGTGGAAGACGTGCAGCGGCGTCTTGAAGCCGGACAGGTTCATCACGGCGGGCAGGTCGCTGCTGCCGATGCCCTGACGGCGGGCGTCCAGCCACACGTCCCGGGGCGCGGTGTGGGAGAGGATGAGTCGGCCGGTCGGAGTGATCCGGCCGGCGGCCGGGGCGGATGCCCCGGCGCGCACGGTTGCGGTCGTCATTCGGCGGCACCGCCCTTCGGCTGCGGCTTGACGCCCGCGACCTCGTACCAGGCGGTGCAGTCGCGGACGGGGAGACCGCTGTCGCCCTCGCCGTCGACGGGCGCACCCATCGCGGTGGCCGCGGCGAGGGCGAGCGTCGCGTGCACCTGCGCCTCGTGGACGCGGGCCGTGGCGGTCGCGTACGCCCCGTCCTTCTCGTAGTCGGCGGCCAGCATCAGCAGCTGCTCGGCCTGCGTGTAGTGCTCGGGGCCGGTCATGAGCGGCCGTCCTCTCCGGTGGTCATGGGGTGGTAGATCCGGCGGCCGTCCAGGTCGACCGCGGCGAGGAACCCGGCACGGGCCAGGCCGCGCAAGTCCTTCCGGGTCGTGTTGCGGCCGGACGTGGGCCAGGCGGAGCCGGTCATCAGCTGCTCGGCGAGCTGCGTGGTGACCGGGCGGCCGTGGGCCCTTATGGCGGCGAGCAGGTGCGCGCGGCGCGTCGTGATCTCGGGCATCAGGCGCCGCCCTTCCGGGTGCTGAGGACGTAGTGGCGGTGGTCGGGGTCGTCCACGAGGACGAGGTGGCCCACCCGGTGCAGGGCGGCGAGGTCACGGCGAGCCGTGCCCCGCTGCACCACGCCCGGGTCGGTCAGCGCGAACAGGTGCAGGGCGCGGCTGGTGGTCCACTCGCCGCCGAACGTGCGGATGGCGTCCAGCAGTCGGGCCTGCCGCTCGGTCAGCGCGGGAGTGGCATCGGCCGCCTGGCGGCTGCTCTTCTCCTCGGCCCTCGCGGCGGCCTCGTCGCTGGCGTGCTGCCACAGCAGGCCCCGCACCGCGGCCAACTCGGTGTCGTCGCCGACCCGCACGACCGTGCGCAGGGTGCGGACGAGACCGCGCAGCATGGCCAGCTCGCCCGGGAACATCTCGGTGTCGGTGCTCACGACGCCCGCCTGTTCTGCTGCGTCGGCAGCGGGTTGGCGGCGAAGTGCCGGCGGGTACGGGCGTGCGACGGGTGCCGGATCGCGCGTGCGGCCCACGGGCGTCCCGTGTCCGCCAGCGCGACCTCGTCGGCCACGTCGATGTCGTCCGGCTCGGCGTCGTCCGGCTCGTACGGGCGCGGGATCACCGGCGCACCCCCCGGTACAGGCGGGCGAGGAGCGCGGGCGCGTCCACCGCGGCGTACAGCAGGAACAGGGCCCACACGCTGCCGATCCACAGCAGCCACTCGATGGCGGTCATCGGGCGCCACCACCCTCGCCGAGCGCGGTGAGGGTCGGGCAGGGCCACGGCTCGCCGTCGTGCCGGCAGTGCTCGCTGTCGGGGTACTTCTCGTGCACGCTGCGTGCGGCCTCGGCCAGCTCGGTCAGCGCGAAGCAGATCGGGTCCTCGTCCACCGGCCGGTCCTTCACGGACAGCAGCTGCTCCAGCTCGGCCACTCGGTCGCGGAGCCGCGCAGTCTCGGCGGCGGTCTCCGGGGACTGGAGCAGCTGTGCCGACTCCAGCGCGATGGCCAGCGTGGCGGGCACGGTCCTGCCCTGCTGCATGGCGGCGGCGAGGACGCCCGCCGCGGCGTTCACGAGCCTGCTGTTCATGCGGCCACCGCCGAACCCTCGGCCACGGGCCGAGCCACGCACGTGCCCCACACGTTCACCGGCACGTCCCGCCACGTCGCGTAGAGCGACACCGACAGCGACGGGCCCGTGTCCGGGGAGGTGAAATGGACCTCGCGGACGGTGCCACCGATCGCCGCGGCGTAGTCGCACATCGCCGTATGCAGCTCGGCGGAGTCCGCGTGGATCGAGATGGTGCCGCTCAGCGTGCCGTCGCGGTCCACCTGCCAACGGGCGGACGGCAGGTCGGGGTGCTCCATCAGGAGCTGCACCAGCGCGAGCGCCGCGCCGTGCTGGGTCTGAGATGATGTGCCCATCGGGGCCTCTCTTCGGATCTTGTAGGGGTGCCGGTCGGGGGTCGCTCGGGCCTGGCAGTCGGAGCGGCCCTTCGGCGTTTTGGGTGATGGATCAGGCGGCCTTCGCCGTCGGCCGCTTCTTCGCCGCGCGGCCGGCGGGCCGGGCGAAGATGGGACGCAGCTCGGCGATGACCTCGGGTCCGGGCGCCGGCGTCTCGGCAACGCGCTCGTGGATCTGCGTGATGACCGTGTCGCCGAGGAGCGCTCGGCGTTCTTCCCGCGTCACGCGGCGGCTCCGGCATCGACCGGGATGCGCTCCATGACGGTGCGAATGTCCAGGTCATATGCCTCGGCGAGGCGCATAGCCGCATTCAGGTCAGGCTGTGCCTCGCCCTTGAGGTACCGATAAACCGACGATTCGGAGATGCCGGTACGGCGGTAGATCCGGTAACCGGTCTTGTCTCCGTGAGCCGCTGTGACGGCGAGGAGCTTGGTGACGTTCAGGCGGAACACGTACTCACTCCTCTCACTGCTGGTCGCAGGTGGTTCCTTGCTCACGAGGGAGACTCTGCCACGTTCCTCCCTCCCTCGCAAGGGAGCTTGCGCACCAGGGAGGGTGAATTTTGGAACCGAACGTCCGTGCGAACGCGGGAGTGAGCAGTGTTAATGCAGGTAGATGGCCTGATGCGCACTCTTGCGAGCGAGGGAGTTTCTAGCTACTCCCTATCTAGGGAGGTACAGTCACCGGACATGACCGACGCTCCCTCGCCGACGCGTGCGCAGCGATTCCGCGACATCGTTGTGCCTGCCGCCGTCCGCGCCGGCTACACCGGCCACGGTGCCAAAGCCCGGTTCTCGCGGGACACCGGCATGACCGACAGCACCGTTTCCCGTCTCTGGGCGGGCACTGCTGTACCGGACGCCCGCTTCTTCAGCCGCATCGCAGACGTAACCCACCTCCACCTGGGCACCCTGCTCGTGGAGGGCGGCGTGCTTTCTCGTGAAGCACTTCAGTCACTGTCCGAAACGGATCGATCGCAGGTAGGGTCCGACGAGGAAGGACTGACTCCGGAAGAAGCTGCTGACCGACTCGGGATCAAGGACGACGTGGGGCGGGAACTTTTCTACGCAACCATCGAACGTCTCAAGCGTCTACAAGATCAAGACGCCCCCGACCGCGGTGCCAACCACGGAGGGGCGGCAGCACAGATGTGATGCGGGGGTGCGGTATGGATCTCGCCGGCGGCACGCGAGCAACAGCGGTAGCGGCGGCGGTGATAATCCTCGGCGGTGTGACCGTGATCCTGCATGGCACCATCCGCGGCGACATGGCGCGCGCCATCGGCGGAGCCTGCCTCACCCTGCCGGCACTCACCCTCATCGCACTCGTGCTCGTCCGGCGCTGGATCACCGACACCCGCGACGAACGCCGCGCCCTGGCCGCTGCCCAGCGGGAAGCCGAGGCGCAGCGCACCCGCTACGTCGCCGCGCAAGCCGCCCTGGAGAACGAGCAGGGGCGACTCAACCGCGACATGGCAGCCGAGCGCGCCCGCATTGCCGCTCAGCTGAAGGCCGAACGCGACGCCCTGTCGGCAGAGTTCGAGGAAAGGCGGGCCGCCCTGATCTCCGAAACGATGGAGGTCACGGTCCGCATGATCCAAGATGGCAAGTTCGCACCCGAGCCGTCACGCCGGAACAACCTCATTCGCTTCCCTGAGAAACTGCCGTTGCAGTCCCCTGCCCCTGAGCACTCGCGGGAACGGTCCCGCGAACACGGCGTAGTTGGGCCGTGAAGCCCGGCTCACCCACAAACGTCAGCTTGATGCGGCCCGGCTCGATCGTCCGCACCCCACGGGCCCGCGCTCGGTGGAGCCGCACGTTCACGCACGACCGGATCACCGTCCGCTGCTGCTCCACCGTCAGCTGCTCCCATCGGTCTGCCACATCGGCGTGACCGATCAAGCCGCGCAGAAGCGGCGGCGCGTGGACTACCTGAGTCTGCTTCCGCGCCTGCTCGATCTGCGGCGTCAGCGACGCCTCCACCGCCACCAGGGAGGCGATCGACAGCAACGGCTTGCCAGTCTTCTCGTTGACGGTGGCCGCCTGCTGGCGTGCCTCCGCCAGCTGCTCCTCCAGAGCCTTCACCCGCAGCACAGCCTTGGCGGCCTCCTCGTCCTCGGCGTCCGTACGGAACGCCTCGGCCGCCCGCTGCGGCAGCCAGTCCAGCAGGGCCTCCTCCACGTACGCGTCCAGCAGCTCGGTCCGCATCATCGTGTGGTAGCCCTCCGAGCATTGATACGCCCGCTGCTTGCGGTTCTTCACGACGCGCAAGTGCGGGTCGTGCTCACACTCGCCGCACCGCGCGATGCCGGACAGCAGCCACTTCACTGACCAATCCCGGGTCGTGAGGCGCGAGGGTGCGGACACGATCTGCTGCACCTGGTCGAACAGCTCCGGCGGCACGATGGCCGGCCACGTCGCATCGCCGAGGATCTCGCCCCGGAATACCCGCTTCCCGGCGTAGCCCGGGTTCCGCAGCATCGTGCGCAGGTGGTAGATCTGCCACGGGGTTCCCGGCACGCGCTCGCCCTCGGCCTGGAGCCGCTGCACGATGGAGTACTCGGTTTCGCCGGCCGCGATCCGCTTGAAGATGTCCCGCACGATCGGCCCGCGTTCGGGGTGCTCGTACTGCTCCAGCAGCTCGCCAGTCTCGGGGTCGTAGCGGCGGGCGTAGCCGTAGAGGATGCGGCCGTGTGGCTTGCCCTGCTTGGCGGTCGACCGCGTGGTGCGCAGGTTCCGGTCGCGGATGCCCTCGGCCTCGTCCTCGGCGGCGATGGCGTCCTGGGCGGTCGCCTTGCGGTCCTCGCGCTTGCTGAGGTCATAGACCTGGCCGTTGTAGCAGAGCAGGACATGGTTGGCCATGCAGGCGTTGCGCAGCCTGATGTATGCCTCGATATCCCTGTAGTACCGCGATGCTTCGAACGCGACGACGATCTTTCCGCGGCCCTCTTCGATGGCCTGGATTAGCGCCTCGAAGTCGTCGCGCTTTCTGCGCGCGTGTCGGGAAGCTGACCGGTCGATGTCCTTGAAAATGGCGGCGATTGGCCAGCCGAATTCGTCGCACATGTCCTGACCGGTGTTCAGCTGGTCGTTGACCGAGCGGCCCTTTTTCTTCGGGTCGCGGGAGGCGCGGCCGTAGAGCAGTGCGTCAAACCTCGTGTCCGGGAAGACCAGGTGCAGGTACTCGGGAGCGATGGGCATGCCCCGAGGTTACAGACAACAGTGGGCAACGGACATTGTCCGGTGCGAACTTCACCATCCTCCTCGCACTGCTCCTCGGTCCGCCCGGCCTGGCCCAGCGGGCCGAACGGCGAGGGCTGGCACCCCGTCTGGGGCTGCCGCTGCGGACGACGGCCCTGCTGGGTGCGGGAGCGACGCTGGCTTTCGTCGTGGTGTGCCGGCCCGACCCGAGCGTGCTGCGGGCGGCGGCCTGCGGATCGGTCGCGCTGCTCGCGCTGGCCACCGGACGCCGCAGAACCCTGATCCCGGCGCTGGCGACCGCGGTGCTGCTGCTCGTCCTGTACGACCCGTGGCTCTCCCGCAGTTACGGCTTCCTGCTGTCGGTGCTGGCCACCGGAGCCCTCCTCACCGTCGCGCCCCGTTGGAGTGCCGCGCTGCGGCGGCGCGGGGTGCCGCCGCGGGTGGCCGAGGCACTGGCCACGGCGGGCGCCGCCCAGGCGCTGTGCGCGCCGGTCGTGGCGGTGCTGTCCGCGCGGGTGAGCCTGGTCGGAGTCGTCTGCAACCTGCTCGCGGAGGTCGCGGTCGCACCGGCGACGGTGCTCGGTTTCGCCGCGCTCGCGATCGCCCCGTTCGCGATGCCGGTGGCCGAGGCGGTGGCGTGGTGCGCGAGTTGGCCGGCCGAGTGGATCGCCGGCGTGGCACGGGAAGGAGCGGCCCTGCCCGGTGCGGCCGTGGACTGGCCGGGCAGCTGGGCGGGGGCGCTGCTCCTCGCGCTCATCACGCTGCTGGTGGTGCTCGCCGGGCGGAGGCTGCTGCGTCACCCCTGGCTGTGCGGGGCGTGCGGAGCGCTGCTCGTGCTGTTCGTGGTGCAGCCGGCGCCGCTGACCCGGGTGGTCACGGGCTGGCCCCCGCCGGGCTGGCGGCTGGTGATGTGTGATGTGGGGCAGGGCGACGCGACGGTGTTCGCGGCGGGCGAGGGCCGGGCGGTGGTCGTGGACGCCGGACCCGAACCCCGCCGGGTGGACCGGTGCCTGCGCACCCTCGGCATCACCCGGATCCCGCTCGTCGTGCTCACCCACTTCCACGCCGACCATGTCGCCGGGCTGCCCGGAGTGTTGCGCGGCCGGGCGGTGGGGGCGATCGAGACGACCGCTCTGGACGAGCCGGCGGACCAGGTGCGGTTCGTCAGGAGGGAGGCGTCCGCGCGGCACATCCCGCTGACCCGGGCCGCCGCGGGGGAGGAGCGACGGGTCGGTGCGCTGTCCTGGCAGGTGCTGTGGCCGCGGCCCGGCCCGGCGGCGGCGCTGGACGGGCCGAACGACGCCAGCGTCACCCTGCTCGTGCGGACGGCGGGACTGCGGGTGCTGATGCTGGGCGACCTCGAACCGCCCGCGCAGCAGGCGCTGGCGCGGTCACCGGCCGCCGCGTCGCTGCGGGACGTGGACGTGCTGAAGGTGGCCCATCACGGCTCCGCGTACCAGGACCCGGACCTGATACGGCTGGCCGCCCCGCGGCTGGCGCTCGTGTCGGTGGGCGCGGACAACCCGTACGGGCATCCGGCGCCGGTGACCGTCCACGCGCTGCGGGCCCGGGGAGCGGCGGTGCTGCGGACCGACCTGGACGGATCCCTGGCCGTACTCGGCTCGGCGGGCCGGGCAGGGCCGGGGGCGGACGGAGGGCTGCGGGTGGCGCCAGACTGAGGGCATGGACTCCGCACAGGCCGATGCCTATCTCCGCCGGCTGGGCGCCCAGCGCCCGGCCCGGCCCACCGACGACGCCCTGAGGGAACTGCACCTGCGGCATCTGCGCACCGTGCCCTTCGAGAACCTCTCGATCCATCTGGGAGAGGAGATCGTGCTGGAGGAGAAGCGGCTGGTGGACAAGGTCGTGGGGGCCAAGAGGGGAGGTTTCTGCTACGAACTCAACGGCGCTTTCGGCGCGTTGCTGAACTCGCTCGGCTTCGAGGTGACGCTCCTGGCGGCCCGGGTGTACGGGGACGGCGAGCGGACCGGCATCCCGTACGACCACATGGCGCTGCGGGTGCGCACGGCCGACGGCGGCGACTGGCTGGCCGACGTCGGGTTCGGGGCGCACAGTCACCTTCCGCTGCGGTTCGGCGAGCGGGGCGAGCAGCCGGATCCCGGCGGGGTGTTCCGGGTCGCGGAGGCGGGGCCCGACGCGGCCGGGGTGCGCGGGGGCGCCGAGGGGGCGGACGGGGCGGCCGACCTGGACGTGCTGCGGGACGGGCGCCCGCAGTACCGGCTGGAGGTGCGGCCCCGGGTGCTCGGCGACTTCGTGACCGGCGCATGGTGGCACAGCACCTCGCCGCGGTCGCACTTCGTGCAGTCACTGGTGTGCTCCCGGCTCACGGAGGACGGCGGCCGGGTGACGCTCAGCGGGCGGCGGCTGACCACCACCGCGGCCGACGGAGCGCGCCGGGAACGGAAGCTGGAGGGGGACGCCGAGGTGCTGGGGACGTACCGGGAGCTGTTCGGGATCGAGCTGGACAGTGTGCCGGTGGTGCGGGTGAGGGACGGGGACGGCACCTGAGTCCCGAGCAGGGGCCGGGGTGCGGATCGGGAGGGGTTCGTCGCCGCGGCCCCGGCGTCGGGCTTCCGGGCGGCTGCCGGAAAATGGGCACGTGAGCGATGTGAGACATGTGCTGGTGCTGCCCGACCGCGACGCGGCGGAGGAGGCCGCGGAGGCGCTCGGCGAGCGGTTCGGCATCGACGAGGAGCCGCGGCTCGTCCGGGACGCGCTGGCGGGGGAGGACGACGCGGAGGACGCGCAGTGGCTGCTGGTGCTGCGCGACGAGCACGAGCGGCTCGACCCCGCCGAGCTGGACGCGTTCGCGGGCGAGTGGGACGGCTGGCGGGAGGAGCCCTGAGCCGGCGCCGGCCCTTGGCCGGGGGAGCCGTGAACTGACGGGAGCCCTGAACCGGCGCGGCAGCCCTGCGCCGGAGGGAGCGGTGAGCCGGCGGCAGCTGCGCGCCGACGCCCGACGGGCGCGCCCCTCGTTGTCAGTGCCCCGTGCCATGCTTGTCCCGATGGCCAGGAAGACTGCGAATGACGACCCTCTCGCCCCGGTGACGCTCGCCGTGGGCCAGGAGGAGCTCCTGCTCGACCGTGCCGTGCAGGAGGTGGTGGCCGCCGCCAGGGCCTCCGACGCCGACACGGACGTGCGGGACCTGACCCCGGACCAGTTGCAGCCGGGCACGCTCGCCGAGTTGACCTCTCCCTCGCTCTTCGCCGAGCGCAAGGTCGTGGTCGTACGCAATGCGCAGGATCTGTCGGCCGACACCGTCAAGGACGTCAAGGCGTATCTGTCGGCGCCCGCCGAGGAGATCACGCTGGTGCTGCTGCACGCCGGCGGCGCCAAGGGCAAGGGGCTGCTGGACGCCGCGCGCAAGGTGGGGGCGCGGGAGGTCGCCTGCCCGAAGATGACGAAGCCGGCCGACCGGCTGGCCTTCGTGCGGCAGGAGTTCCGTGCGGTGGGGCGCTCGGCGACGCCCGAGGCGTGCCAGGCGCTCGTCGACGCGATCGGCAGCGATCTGCGGGAGCTGGCGTCCGCCGTCTCGCAGCTGGTCGCCGACGTGGAGGGCACGATCGACGAGGCCGTCGTCGGCCGGTACTACACCGGCCGTGCGGAGGCCTCCAGCTTCACCGTCGCCGACCGGGCGGTGGAGGGACGGGCGGCCGAGGCGCTGGAGGCGCTGCGGTGGTCGCTGGCCACGGGGGTCGCGCCGGTGCTGATCACCAGCGCGTTGGCGCAGGGGGTGCGGGCGATCGGCAAGCTGTCCTCCGCGCGCGGCGGACGTCCCGCCGACCTGGCCCGTGAGCTGGGCATGCCGCCCTGGAAGATCGACCGGGTGCGCCAGCAGATGCGCGGCTGGACCCCGGACGGCGTGGCCGTCGCGCTGCGGGCGGTGGCCGAGGCGGACGCGGGCGTGAAGGGCGGCGGCGACGACCCGGAGTACGCCCTGGAGAAGGCCGTGGTGACCATCGCGCGGGCCGCGCGCTCCAGGGGCCGGTAGCCGCCCGGCGGAGGAGAATCGGACGGGTCAGCCTTACATCGCCGAGCTACGGAAAGGTGGCGATCGACATGGCTGAGCATCCGCATGCGGCGCTGGTTCGCAGAGGGTACGAGGCGTTCGTCCAGGGGAACATGGACAGCCTGCGCGAGATCATGACGGCGGACTGCACCCACCATGTGCCGGGCAGTCACCCCATGGCCGGCGACTTCAAGGGCCAGGACGCGGTCATCCAGATGTACGGCCGGCTCTTCGAGGAGACCGGTGGTTCGCTGAACGTCGACCTGCGCCAGATCTTCGTCGACGGGCGCGGACACGCCGTCGCCCTGCAGCACATCACCGCGGACCGCAACGGCAAGCACCTGGACGCGGACGGGACCATCGTCTTCCGTGTGGTCGGCGACAAGATCACCGATCTCGACCAGTGCTCCGCCGACCTCGACATGGACAACGACTTCTGGTCGTGACGCGCGGATGGTCGTGACGCGCGGATGGTCGTGACGCCCGGATGGTCGTGACGCACCGACGTGACGCACGCACTCCGTGCCGCACAGGAGGATCCACACGCCGAACGGCCCCGTCGCCCGCCCTGGGGAAGGGCGTGGCGGCGGGGCCGTCGGATGAAGCGGGTGAGCCCGTTCCCGCGTGGCGAACGCAGGCCGCGAACAGGCTCGTGGTGCCGGACGGGAGCGGATGAGAGAGGGCCCGCTCTGGGTCCCTCCGGCGACGTGGGCCCCGCAGAGGGACCCGTCAGATCAAAGGAGGTGCTCAGCCCTGGAGGGTCGCGACCTTGGAAGCAAGCGCCGACTTCTTGTTGGCGGCCTGGTTCTTGTGGATGACGCCCTTCGAGACGGCCTTGTCCAGCGCACGCGCCGCGGCGCGCTGCAGCTCGGTGGCCTTCTCGACGTCACCCGCGGCAGCGGCCTCGCGGGCCTTGCGGATCGCGGTCTTGAGGGAGGACTTGACGGCCTTGTTGCGCAGCCGCGCCTTCTCGTTGGTCTTGATCCGCTTGATCTGGGACTTGATGTTCGCCACGAATGAGCCTTTTCAGGTTCAGGCACGGGACCGGAAGGGATTCCACGAGAGAACCCCGGGACCCGTGCCAGGTGATTTCTTGGGATGTGCCTCGCGCTGAGAGGGCATGAGACACAGCCCCCTACACTACCAGCGGCCCTTCGAGTGGCCCAAACCGGTCGCCGCGCCCCACCCGTGGGACCATGGAAGCTACGTATCGATCCGACCCGAGGCATAAGGCGCCTCAAGAGACAGGACCCTGCGTGCCCGCGACCCCTTCCCATGTGCCCGAGCCGAGCCGTACCGACCCGGCTCTGATCCGCAATTTCTGCATCATCGCGCACATCGACCACGGCAAGTCCACGCTCGCCGACCGGATGCTCCAGCTGACCGGTGTGGTCGAGCAGCGGCAGATGCGTGCTCAGTACCTCGACCGGATGGACATCGAGCGCGAGCGCGGCATCACGATCAAGTCCCAGGCGGTGCGTTTGCCGTGGGCCCCGACCCATGACAAGAGCAACACGCACATCCTCAACATGATCGACACCCCGGGGCACGTCGACTTCACCTACGAGGTCTCGCGGTCGCTCGCCGCCTGCGAGGGGACCATCCTCCTCGTCGACGCCGCCCAGGGCATCGAGGCGCAGACCCTCGCCAACCTCTACCTGGCGATGGAGAACGACCTCACGATCATCCCCGTGCTGAACAAGATCGACCTGCCGGCCGCGCAGCCCGAGAAGTTCGCCGAGGAGCTCGCGAACCTCGTCGGCTGCGAGCCGGGCGATGTGCTGAAGGTCTCCGCCAAGACCGGCCTCGGCGTGGACGCGCTGCTGGACAAGGTCGTCGCCGAGGTCCCGGCGCCGGTCGGCGTCAAGGACGCCCCCGCGCGCGCCATGATCTTCGACTCGGTCTACGACTCCTACCGCGGTGTCGTGACCTACGTCCGTGTCATCGACGGCCAGCTCAACAAGCGCGAGCGCATCAAGATGATGTCGACGGGCGCCACCCACGAGCTGCTGGAGATCGGCACCAACTCGCCGGAGATGCTCCCGGCCGACGGCCTGGGCGTCGGCGAGGTGGGCTATCTGATCACCGGTGTGAAGGACGTCCGCCAGTCCAAGGTCGGTGACACCGTCACCAGCCAGGCCAAGGGCGCCACCGAGGCGCTCGGCGGCTACAAGGACCCGAAGCCGATGGTCTTCTCGGGCCTGTATCCGCTGGACGGCTCGGACTACCCCGAGCTGCGCGAGGCCCTGGACAAGCTGCAGCTCAACGACGCCGCGCTGGTCTACGAGCCGGAGACCTCCGCCGCGCTCGGCTTCGGCTTCCGCGTCGGCTTCCTCGGCCTGCTGCACCTGGACGTGATCCGCGAGCGCCTGGAGCGCGAGTTCGGCCTCGACCTGATCGCCACCGCCCCCAACGTGGTCTACCGCGTGGTCATGGAGGACGGCAGCGAGCACACGGTCACCAACCCGAGCGAGTTCCCCGAAGGCAAGATCAACGAGGTCTACGAGCCGGTCGTGCGGGCCACCATCCTCGCGCCCACCGAGTTCATCGGCTCGATCATGGAGCTGTGCCAGACCCGGCGCGGCACCCTGCTCGGCATGGACTACCTCTCCGAGGACCGCGTCGAGATCCGCTACACGCTGCCGCTCGCGGAGATCGTCTTCGACTTCTTCGACCAGCTGAAGTCCAAGACCCGCGGTTACGCCTCCCTGGACTACGAGCCCACCGGCGAGCAGACCAGCTCCCTGGTCAAGGTCGACATCCTGCTGCACGGCGACAAGGTGGACGCGTTCTCCGCGATCACCCACAAGGACCAGGCCTACGCCTACGGTGTGCGGCTCGTCGCCAAGCTGAAGGAGCTGATCCCGCGGCAGGCCTTCGAGGTGCCGGTGCAGGCCGCCATCGGCTCCCGGGTGATCGCCCGCGAGACCATCCGCGCCATCCGCAAGGACGTCCTCGCCAAGTGCTACGGCGGTGACATCTCCCGTAAGCGCAAGCTGCTGGAGAAGCAGAAGGAAGGCAAGAAGCGGATGAAGATGGTCGGTTCTGTGGAGGTTCCGCAGGAGGCCTTCATCGCCGTCCTGTCCAGCGATGACAGCGGGGCGTCGGCCAAGGGCAAGAAGTAACCGGCGACCGCAGCCCGCCGGCCCGGCAAAACCGGTCACACAGGGGCCCGTCGTACGAAAGTGCGCCGGGCCCCTGGGCGTTCCGCCGGTCGCTTCGCGGGGAAACCACCGGGCGTCAGCTCTTACGCGGGCGGCGGTCGGGCTCTACTCTGTCCCTGCCCGATAGTTACTCGCGAGTTAAACAACGTCTCGTGGGTAGGAACCAGCCGCACTGTCGCGCCAGCCGCACTGTCGCGGGCCCCGGAGGATGTCGTGAGCGACGCAACTACCCTGATCGAGAACCGTCCGCCGTCCGTGGCGGGCCTCTTCCTGGAGCGCGTGGCGGCCACGCCGGACGCCGAGGCCTACCGGTATCCGGTACCGGCCGCCTCCGGTGAGGGCCCGGACGACTGGAAGTCCCTCAGCTGGGCCCAGGCGGCCGAGCGGGTGCACGCGATCGCGGCCGGCCTGATCGAGCTGGGTGTCCAGCCGGAGGAGCGGGTCGCGCTCGCCTCCTCCACACGTATCGAGTGGATCCTCGCCGACCTCGGCATCATGTGCGCGGGCGCGGCCACCACCACGATCTACCCGCAGACCAACGCCGAGGAGTCGGCGTTCATCCTCTCCGACTCCGAGAGCCGGATCCTCATCGCGGAGGACGCCGCCCAGCTCGCCAAGGCGGTGGAGAAGCGCGCCGAGCTGCCCGACCTCCGCCACGTCGTGGTGATCGACCCGGCCGGCGTCGAGAGCGGCGACTGGGTGCTCACCCTCGCCGAGCTGGAGCGGCGCGGCGCCGCCCGCCTCGCGCAGGAGCCCGAGCTGGTCAAGGAGCGGGTCGGCAAGATCACCCGTGACCAGCTCGCCACCCTCATCTACACCTCCGGCACCACCGGGCGTCCCAAGGGCGTGCGTCTGCCGCACGACAACTGGTCGTACATGGCCAAGGCGATCGCCGCGACCGGGCTGGTCGGCCCGGACGACGTGCAGTACCTGTGGCTGCCGCTGGCGCACGTCTTCGGCAAGGTGCTCACCTCCGGCCAGATCGAGGTGGGCCACGTCACCGCCGTCGACGGCCGGGTGGACAAGATCATCGAGAATCTGCCGCTCGTGCAGCCGACGTACATGGCCGCCGTCCCGCGCATCTTCGAGAAGGTCTACAACGGTGTGGCCGCCAAGGCGAAGGCCGGCGGCGGCGCCAAGTACAAGATCTTCCAGTGGGCCTCCGAGGTCGCCCGGGAGTACGCCAAGGTCACCCAGGACAACTTCAAGCGCACGGGCAACCGCTCCGCGCCCCTCGGGCTCGCCTCCAAGCACAAGGTCGCCGACGCGCTGGTCTACAGCAAGATCCGCGAGGCGTTCGGTGGCCGGCTGCGCGCCTGTGTCTCCGGTTCCGCCGCGCTCGCCCCGGAGATCGGCTACTTCTTCGCCGGCGCCGGCATCCACATCCTGGAGGGCTACGGCCTCACCGAGTCCTCCGCGGCCTCCTTCGTCAACCCGGGCGAGGCCTACCGCACCGGCACCGTCGGCAAGCCGCTGCCCGGCACCGAGGTCCGTATCGCGGAGGACGGCGAGATCCTGCTGCGCGGCCCCGGCATCATGCAGGGCTACCACAAGCTGCCCGACAAGACCGCCGAGGTGCTGGAGAGCGACGGCTGGTTCCACACCGGCGACATCGGCGAACTGTCGCCCGACGGCTATCTGCGCATCACCGACCGCAAGAAGGACCTGATCAAAACCTCCGGCGGCAAGTACGTCGCGCCGGCCGAGGTCGAGGGCCAGTTCAAGGCGATCTGCCCGTATGTCTCCAACATCCTGGTGCACGGCGCGGACCGGAACTTCTGCACCGCCCTGATCGCCCTGGACGAGCAGGCCGTCCTCGACTGGGCCAAGGACAACGGCCTCGAGGGGAAGGCGTACGCCGAGGTGGTCGCGGCGCCGCAGACGGTCGAGCTGATCGACGGCTACGTCAGGCAGCTCAACGAGGGCCTGCAGCGCTGGCAGACCATCAAGAAGTTCCGTCTCCTGCCCCGCGACCTCGACGTGGAGCACGGCGAGATCACCCCGAGCCTGAAGCTGAAGCGGCCGGTCGTGGAGCGCGAGTACAAGCACCTCATCGACGAGATGTACGCGGGCACGCGCGAGGCGTAGGCCCGTGACGCCGGGGACATGTTTGGCATAGTCCAGCGGCGGATGCTTTGTGAACGCCGAATGCCCGGATCCGAACTCTTTCTGTCCGGATCCGGGCATTCGCACGCCCTGGTTCGCACTCATCGCGACCCAGTTCGGTAACTCCCCGCTTATGCGCCGGTCCGGTCTGTCACCCTGTCGCCATCGACCGACAGATATCCAGCCGAACCGCTCGGGGAGTTGTCGATGGGGGTCGTACCGACGCAGCGCGAGACCGAGTTCCTGACCGGTGCTGCGCCCGCGCACACCGACAGCCGCGCGCGGGCGCACGCCCTCCTGCCCGGCAGCGAACTCGCGCCCGGCACCGCCCGCGGCCTGGTCCGCGCGGCGCTCGCCGAGTGGACCGGCCTCGCCCTGCCCGGCGCCGACCGGCTCACCGAGCGGCTCGCCCAGGACGCCGCGCTCCTCGTCAGCGAACTGGTCACCAACGCGGTCGTGCACGCCGGCACCGACGTCGAGCTGCACTGCCGGCTGGAGCCGGCCGGAGCCGTGGTCGTCGAGGTCACCGACCGCCACCCCACCCGCGCCCCGCGCGACACCGCGGCCGACGACGGGACACCGGAACCGGAGTACGGGCGCGGACTGCGGCTGGTCGCCGCGCTCGCCGAGTCCTGGGGCGTCACCTACCGCCGTACCGCCAAGACGGTGTGGGCCCGGCTCACCCCGGAGACCGAGGACCGGCCCCACCCCGACGACCGCCCCCGGCACGACGGCCTCACCCGCCCCGGCGACCGCGCCCTCGGCGAGGCCCTCCAGCTCGCCGGGATCCTCGCCCCCGAGCCGCGCGGCGCCGACGGCGACCGGGACTGGCTCGGCCGCGGCGCCCTGTCCTTCCTCGCCGAGGCCTCCGACCTGCTCGCCGGACAGCTCGACGAGGACCTCGTGGCCTCCCTCACCGGCCAGCTCGTCGTGCCCCGCCTCGCCGACTGGTGCGCGGTGTGGCTGGAGGACGAGGTCACCGGGCGCGGCTGGGCCGACGGCGGCGGAGAGGGCGTACGGCCGGCCCGGGTGTGGCACAGCAGCGAACACCTCGTCGAGGAGCTGCGCCACGCCCTGGAGAAGGAACCGCCCCGCCCGCCCGCCGCGGCCACCCCCGGCCCGCTGCCCTACCCGTGGCCCGGGGCCGCGCTCGGCCCGCACGGCGCGGCCCTCGCCTACCGTCTCGTCGCCGGCGGCCGCCCGCTCGGCACCCTCGTCATCGGCCGCACCGGACTGCTGCGCTTCCCCGACGAGGTCACCGGTCTCGTCGAGGACCTCAGCCGCCGGGTCGCGCTCGCCATCGGCGCCGCCCGCCAGTACGCGAGGCAGGCCACCATCAGCGCCGTCCTCCAGCGCGGCCTGCTGCCCGGAGCCGTCGCCGAGATCCCCGGCGTGCGCACCGCCCTGGTCTACGAGCCCTGCGACAAGGGCGGCCCCAGCGGCGACTTCTACGATGTCTTCCCGGCCGGGCGGGGCCGCTGGTGCTTCGCCGTCGGCGACGTCCAGGGCAAGGGCCCCGAGGCCGCCGTCGTCATCGGGCTCGCCCGGCCCTGGCTGCGGCTGCTGGCCCGCGAGGGCTACGGCGTCGCCGACGTCCTCGACCGCCTCAACCAGCTCCTCCTGGACGACGCCACCGAGGCCGCCGACGCCGCCGCCCGCGCCTTCGCCGGCCCCGTCGCCCCCGCCGACGGCCCGCAGACCCGCTTCCTGTCCCTGCTCTACGGCGAGCTGGAGCCGTACGAGGGCGGGGTGCGCTGCACCCTGGCCTCCGCCGGGCACCCGCTGCCGCTGGTCCTCGGCCCCGGCGGCGACGTCCGCACCGCCGCCCGCCCGCAGACCCTGCTCGGGGTCGTCGAGGACGAGACGTACACCAGCGAGACGATCGAGCTGCGGCCCGGCGACACCCTGCTGTGCGTCACCGACGGGGTCACCGAGCGGCGCAACGGCCCCGACCAGTTCGACGACGGCGACGGGCTGGCCCGCGCGCTCGCCGGGTGCGCCGGCCTCGACGCCGGCCTCGTCGCCGAGCGGATCATCCGGCTGGTGCACGACTTCGGCGGGCAGCCGCCGGAGGACGACCTGGCGCTGCTCGTCCTGCAGGCCGAGTAACCCTCCGCCGTCCTGGACAATGGGAGACATGCCTTCCGCACTCCCCGACGGCGAGCCCGTCCCCGACGACGGCGCGCTGCCCGCGTCCGCGCTCGCCGGCGCCGCCGAGCGGCCCCTCGGGTTCTATCTGCACGTGCCCTACTGCGCGACCCGCTGCGGCTACTGCGACTTCAACACCTACACCGCGACCGAGCTGCGCGGCACCGGCGGAGTGCTCGCCTCCCGCGACAACTACGCCGAGACGCTGACCGACGAGATCCGCCTCGCCCGCAAGGTCCTCGGCGACGACCCGCGCCCGGTGCGCACGGTCTTCGTCGGCGGCGGCACGCCCACCCTGCTGGCCGCCGGCGACCTGGTGCGGATGCTGGCGGCGATCCGTGACGAGTTCGGGCTCGCGCCGGACGCGGAGATCACCACGGAGGCCAACCCGGAGTCCGTCGACCCGGCCTACCTCGCCACGCTCCGCGAGGGCGGCTTCAACCGGATCTCCTTCGGCATGCAGAGCGCCCGCCGGCATGTGCTGAAGATCCTCGACCGCACCCACACCCCCGGCCGCCCCGAGGCATGTGTGGCCGAGGCACGCGCGGCGGGCTTCGAGCACGTCAACCTCGACCTGATCTACGGCACGCCCGGGGAGTCCGACGACGACTGGCGTGCCTCGCTGGACGCCGCGATCGGCGCCGGTCCCGACCACGTCAGCGCCTACGCCCTGATCGTCGAGGAGGGCACGCAGCTCGCCCGGCGCATCCGGCGCGGCGAGGTCCCGATGACCGACGACGACGTCCACGCCGACCGCTACCTCATCGCCGAGGAGACCTTCTCCGCGGCGGGCTTCGAGTGGTACGAGGTGTCCAACTGGGCCACCTCCGAGGCCGGCCGCTGCCTGCACAACGAGCTGTACTGGCGCGGCGCCGACTGGTGGGGCGCGGGACCGGGCGCCCACAGCCATGTCGGCGGGGTGCGCTGGTGGAACGTCAAGCACCCGGGCGCCTACGCGGCGGCGCTGGCCGCGGGCCGCTCCCCGGGCGCCGGACGGGAGATCCTGAGCGACGAGGACCGCCGCGTGGAGCGCGTCCTGCTGGAGCTGCGGCTGCGCGAGGGCGTACCGCTGGACCTGCTGAAGACGGACGGCCGCCGGGCCGCCGACCGAGCTCTGACGGACGGGCTCCTCCAGCCGGAACCGTACGCCGAGGGCCGCGCGGTACTGACCCTGCGCGGCCGCCTGCTCGCGGACGCGGTGGTGCGGGACCTGGTGGACTGAGGGGCCGACCCCCGCGTCGGCGGGGAGCACGAACTGCTCGGTCGCGTGGACCAGCTCAGCGACGGACCACCTCCGCAGCGGCGGAGAGCAGTCCACCAGTCCCGCCGAATAAACGATCGGGTAGGTGTCAGGGCACGGTCACGTGGTCGATGAGGCGCTCGACACAGCCCAGCAGCTCCGGCTCCAAATCCTTGTACGACCGCACCCGGCCGAGGATCGCCTGCCAGGCCGCGCCCGTGTTCTCCGGCCAGCCCAGGGCCCGGCACACGCCCGTCTTCCAGTCCTGGCCGCGCGGGATCACCGGCCACGCCTCGATGCCCAGCGCGGACGGCTTCACCGCCTGCCAGATGTCGATGTACGGGTGGCCCACCACCAGCGCGTGCTCACTCGTCACGGCCTCGGCGATCCGCCACTCCTTCGTGCCCGGCAGCAGATGGTCCACCAGGACGCCGAGCCGGGCGTCCGGACCCGGGTCGAAGGACTCCACGATCGCCGGCAGGTCGTCGACGCCCTCCAGGTACTCCACGACCACGCCCTCGATGCGCAGGTCGTCGCCCCAGACCTTCTCCACCAGCTCGGCGTCGTGCCGCCCCTCGACGTAGATGCGGCCGGCCCGGGCCACCCGGGCGCGTGCGCCGGGCACGGCGACCGATCCGGACGCGGTGCGACCGGGCCGTGCCGCGGCCGCCGCGGCGGGCCGCACCAGCGTCACCACACGGCCCTCCAGCAGGAAGCCGCGCGGCTGGAGCGGGAAGACCCGGTGCTTGCCGAAGCGGTCCTCCAGAGTGACCGTGCCGGCCTCGCAGCGGATCACCGCGCCGCAGAAGCCGCTGCCGGGCTCCTCCACCACCAGGCCCGGCTCGGCCGCCACCTCGGGCGCCGGCGCGGGCTTCTTCTTCCAGGGCGGGGTCAGGTCGGGGGAGTACTGCCGCATTCGGATGACGATAGGAGAACCAGCGCCGCCGAGCGCCCGGATCAGCGCGACACGCCGAAGCGGGCCGCCAGCGCGTCCCGCTGCGCCCGCACGAACGCCGCGTCCACCACCGCTCCGTGACCGGGCACGTACAGCGCGTCCTCACCGCCGAGCGCCAGCAGCCGGTCCAGCGCGCCGGGCCAGTGCGACGGAACGGCGTCGGGGCCCGCCTGCGGCTCACCGGACTCCTCGACGAGGTCACCGCAGAACACCACCTCCCGCTCACCGGGGACCAGGACGGCGAGGTCGTGGGCGGTGTGCGCCGGGCCCACGTTGGCGAGCAGCACCTGGCGGCCACCGCCGAGGTCGAGGGTCCACTCGCCGCTGACCAGGTGGCCGACCGGCACCGGCGCCCCCGCGGCCTGCTCGGCGAGCTCCGGGTCCAGACCGGCCTTCACCGCGTCCGCCCGCAGCTCCTCCCGGCCGCGCGGGGTGAACGCCGCATCGATGCCCACCGCCCCGAAGATCTCGCCGGCCCCGACCGAGGAGGCGCCGAGGACGTGGTCGAAGTGGGGATGGGTGAACGCGAGATGGGTCACACCGTGCCCGGTGAGCCGTTCGGCCTCGGCGCGCAGCCGCTCGCCCTCCGCGAGGCTCGACCCGGCGTCGATCATGAGTGCCGTGCCGTGGCCGACGACCAGCCCCGTCGTACAGTCCCAGCCGGGCAGTCGGCACCGTCCGACTCCGGCCGCGAGCGGTTCCCACCCGAGCTCTTCCCAAGTAACCGTCATGCGGCGACGCTAGCGGGTACGCGACCACGCGGTATGACCAGCCTTGCCGGGGGCGTACCCCACCGCCGTACACTGGCCCGGGGACGTCTGGCACTCGGACGCGCAGAGTGCCAGGAAAGCTACGAGGGAAGACTTCTGGAGGTGTGCGCCATGCTGAGTGAACGACGGCTTCAGGTGCTGCGCGCCATCGTCCAGGACTACGTGGGCACCGAGGAGCCGGTCGGTTCGAAGGCGCTCACGGAGCGGCACAACCTCGGCGTCTCCCCGGCGACCGTCCGCAACGACATGGCGGCCCTGGAGGACGAGGGGTACATCGCGCAGCCGCACACCAGCGCGGGGCGCATCCCCACCGACAAGGGCTACCGGCTGTTCGTCGACAAGCTGGCCGGTGTGAAGCCGATGACCGGCCCGGAGCGGCGCGCGATCCAGAACTTCCTCGAGGGCGCCGTCGACCTCGACGACGTGGTGGCCCGTACCGTGCGGCTGCTGGCGCAGCTCACGCGGCAGGTGGCCGTCGTGCAGTACCCGTCGCTGACCCGTTCGACCGTGCGGCACGTGGAGCTGCTGTCGCTCGCGCCGGCCCGGGTGATGCTGGTGCTGATCACCGACACCGGCCGGGTGGAGCAGCGGATGGTGGACTGCCCGGCGCCCTTCGGCGAGACCTCCCTGGCGGATCTGCGGGCCCGGCTGAACAGCCGGATCGCCGGCCGCCGGTTCACGGACGTGCCGAAGCTGGTGGAGGACCTGCCGGAGGCCTTCGAGCCGGAGGACCGCGGTACGGTCTCCACGGTGCTCTCCACGCTGCTGGAGACGCTGGTCGAGGAGAACGAGGAACGGCTGATGATCGGCGGCACCGCCAATCTGACGCGGTTCCCGCACGACTTCCCCCTCACGATCCGGCCGGTGCTGGAGGCCCTGGAGGAGCAGGTCGTCCTCCTGAAGCTGCTCGGCGAGGCGAAGGATCCGGGCGTGACCGTACGGATCGGTCATGAGAACGCCCACGAAGGACTCAACTCCACGTCCGTCGTGTCGGTCGGCTACGGTTCGGGCGGCGAGGCTGTCGCCAAGCTCGGCGTGGTCGGACCGACCCGCATGGACTACCCGGGAACGATGGGAGCGGTACGCGCAGTGGCACGGTACGTCGGACAGATCCTGGCGGAGTCGTAGGTGGCCACGGACTACTACGCCGTACTCGGCGTGCGCCGCGACGCGTCGCAGGATGAGATCAAGAAGGCGTTCAGGCGGCTCGCTCGCGAGCTGCACCCGGACGTCAACCCCGATCCGAAGACGCAGGAGCGGTTCAAGGAGATCAACGCCGCCTACGAGGTGCTGTCGGACCCGCAGAAGAAGCAGGTCTACGACCTCGGCGGCGACCCGCTCTCGCAGTCCGGCGGCGCCGGCGCGGGCGGCTTCGGCGCGGGCGGCTTCGGGAACTTCTCGGACATCATGGACGCGTTCTTCGGTACGGCGTCGCAGCGCGGACCGCGCTCGCGCACCCGCCGGGGCCAGGACGCGATGATCCGGGTCGAGGTCGAACTCGACGAGGCGGCCTTCGGCACCACGAAGGACATCCAGGTCGAGACCGCGATCGTCTGTTCCACCTGCTCGGGTGAGGGCGCCGCGCCGGGCACCTCCGCGCAGACGTGTGACATGTGCCGCGGCCGCGGTGAGGTCTCGCAGGTCACCCGGTCCTTCCTGGGCCAGGTCATGACCTCGCGGCCCTGCCCGCAGTGCCAGGGCTTCGGCACGATCGTGCCGAACCCGTGCCCGGAGTGCGCCGGTGACGGCCGGGTGCGCTCGCGGCGGACGCTGACGGTGAAGATCCCGGCCGGTGTCGACAACGGCACCCGCATCCAGCTCGCCGGTGAGGGCGAGGTCGGGCCCGGCGGCGGTCCCGCCGGCGACCTCTACGTCGAGATCCACGAGCTGCCGCACCCGACGTTCCAGCGGCGCGGCGACGATCTGCACTGCACGGTGACGATCCCGATGACGGCGGCGGCCCTCGGCACGAAGGTGCCGCTGGAGACGCTGGACGGCATGGAGGAGGTCGACATCAGGCCCGGCACCCAGTCCGGCCAGTCGATCCCGCTGCACAACCGCGGTGTCACGCATCTGCGGGGCGGCGGCCGCGGCGACCTGATCGTGCACGTCGAGGTCCAGACGCCCACCAAGCTCGACCCCGAGCAGGAGCGTCTGCTGCGCGAACTGGCCAAGCTCCGCGGCGAGGAACGGCCCACGGGCCAGTTCCAGCCGGGGCAGCAGGGGCTGTTCTCGCGGTTGAAGGATGCCTTCAACGGGCGGTGATGTCCGGCGGTGCCGGGTTTTGTGTTGTGGCCGGGGGTCCGGGGGTTGGCCCCCGGGC